>JAYGCK010000128.1:0-18001 GCA_046583395.1 Deltaproteobacteria bacterium | reverse complement strand
CGCCCTCGCGGCCGAGCATCTTGGCAACACGACGCTCTTCCTCGTTCTCGGGCTCGCGTAAAGCCAGCTGGCCGAGCAGGTCCGCAATACGACGCTCCTCGGAATCTATTCTTTTCGACAGCAGGCGGGCACGGCTCGTGGGCGTACCCGGACCGTCGAGAATATCGCTGACGTCGCTAATCGCGTATACGAGATCGAGCCGGTAGAGGTCGTGAATTGCGAGCTGGCGGCTGGTGTACTTGCTGAAAACGTCACGCCAGAAGCCCACACTGGAATCCAAGGCCGAATACCGGGGGAAGTCCCGTTCGGGCCAGTGGCGTTTCGAGGCCTCCAACGGCGCTGGCGTGACCAGCAACGCACCGGCCACCAGGGCCAGCAGGACCGGTCGGAGCAGATTCAGGCAGCGGCGAGGCAAATGCATAGTGTCCAGCGACCATCGAAGCGGTCGAACTATGCATAATAACAAAGGTTTGGACTGCTTTCTATGCACCTTGAAGCCCCCGGCCCGTCTCACGATTACGGCCCTTGTCGCGGCCCTTGCCGCATTGGGCTCGGGGGCATGCGGACCCCGGCCGGCGGCCGAGCCTGGGATCCTACGGATTGCGCTCGAGGCCTCCCCGGAACGTCTCGACCCACGTTACGCGATGGACGCCCACTCCTCGCGAATCGGCGGGCTGGTCTTTGCCTCGCTGACCCGCAGGCGGGCCGATGGCCTGCACGAGCCCTATCTGGCCCGGAGCTGGCGGCGTGAGGGCAAGAAGCGCTGGATCTTCGAGTTACGCCCCGACCTGCTCTTCCATGACGGCAGTCCCGTCCGGGCCGCCGATGTTGTGGCCACCTACGAACATATTCTCGACCCCTCCTCGGCCTCGCCCCGGCGGGCGGTGCTGGCCAGCATCGCCAGCATATCGAGCCCCTCACCGGTCACGGTAGTGTTCGAGCTGGCCCGGTCCGATGCCGCGTTCATGGAGGTCACCGGGCTGGGCATACTCCCGGAGACCCAGGCCAGAGCAGCCCCGCTTGCGGCCGGTCAGCTGATTGGCTCGGGCCCCTACCGAATCGCCCTGGTCGAGCACGGCTTACGGCTACGCTTGGAGGCCTTTGCCGGGTTCGTCGATGGGCCGCCACGTTTGGCCTCTATCGAGTTCAAGATCGTTCCCGACGAGATTATGCGCGCCCTCGAGCTTCGCCACGGCAGCGTTCATCTCGTCCAGAACGCAATAGACCCGGACACGGTAGAATGGATGCGAAGATCGGACCCGGCCTTGACCATCTCCCAGGGGCCGTCCAACAGTTTTCAGTACCTCGGCATGAACCTCGAACATCCTGCGCTGGCCAAGCCCGAGGTTCGGCGCGCCATAGCCCACGCGATAGACCGGGAGGCCATAGTCGAGCACCTGCTAAAGGGCCAAGCCCGGGTGGCCAGCGGCCTGCTGCCTCCGCACCACTGGGCACACAACGGCAAGGTGCCGAGCCACCGATACTCCCCGGCCCGCGCCCGACGGCTGCTCGACCGGGCCGGCCTCATCGACCCCGACGGACCCGGCCCGCGGCCACGCATAAAATTGAGCTACAAAACGACCACACAGGACCTCAGACGACGAATCGCCGAGGTCATCCGCGACCAACTGGCCGCCGTTGGAATAGAGATAGAAGTGCTGAGCTTCGAATGGGGGACCTTCTACGGCGACATCAAGCGGGGCAACTTCCACATATACAGCCTTGCATGGGTCGGCATAGCCGACCCCGACCTATACCGCTTGGTGTTCCACTCGGAGATGGCCCCGCCGGCCGGACACAATCGCAACCACTACAAGGATTCCGTCCTTGACGTCCTGCTCGAGCGCGGTGCCAGGACCGCCGACCCGCAGCGCAGACGGGCCATATACGCCCGAGTGCAGCGGCACACAGCACGCACACTCCCCTATATCCCGCTGTGGTGGCCCGACAACGTAATCGTCATGTCGAAACGTCTGACCGGCTTCGAGCCCCACCCTTCGGGCGAGCTGGACGGGTTGGCCGGGGCCGAAATGAAGGCAGCGGCCGCGCCATGAGGTCCTACGGTCTCGGCCGCGTGCTTGCCGCCGTCCCGACCGCGCTCGGGGTGGCCACCATCGTATTCCTCCTCATCCATCTCATCCCCGGCGACCCCATCGAGGTCATGCTCGGCGAGACCGCCACCGCCGTGGATCGCCAATCGCTGCGCGCCGGACTGGGGCTCGACCGGCCGCTGCACCAGCAATACGCCGCTTACCTTGGCGGGCTGTTCCGGGGTGAACTCGGCACCTCGATACACAGCGGCCGCAAGGTCGGCGAGCTTCTCATCGAAAGGCTTCCGGCCACCATAGAGCTGTCGCTGGCAGCCCTGGTCTTCGCGGTCGCCATGGCCCTCCCTCTCGGCCTGCTTTCGGCCAAGTACGCAGGCCGGGCCGTCGACCGGGCCGCCATGATCGGCAGCCTCAGCGCGGTGGCGCTGCCCAACTTCTGGCTCGGCCCTCTGCTCATCATGCTGTTCTCTATCGAACTGGGCTGGCTGCCGGTCTCCGGGCGCGGCGGCTGGGCGCACCTGGTCCTGCCGGCCTTCACTCTGGGGGCCTCGATGGCCGGCATCCTCACACGCATGACCCGGGCCAGCGTCCTGGAGACCGTCGGCGAAGAATACATTCGTACCGCTCGTGCCAAGGGTGCCCCCGAAAGCACGGTCTTTGCCAAACACGCGCTTCGCAATGCGCTTACTCCGGTGCTCTCGCTGCTGGGCTTGCAACTCGGCGCCTTGCTGGCCGGTTCGGTGATAACAGAGACCATATTCGCCTGGCCGGGAATTGGACGGCTTACGCTCGAAGCCATCGAGACCCGCGACTACCCCGTGGTCCAGGGTTGCGTACTGCTCATCTCGCTCGGCTATGTGGGCGTCAACCTCGTGACCGACCTCGCCTATGCCTGGGTCAACCCGCGGATTCGTTGCCCGCAAGGCCGTGATGACTAGACGCTCGGGGCGCAGTTCGCTGGCCGTTGGCGCGGCCACCCTGGGGCTGCTTGCGGCAACCGCTTTGGCGGCGCCATGGCTGGCCCCGCACGACCCTTTCCGGCAGGAGCTTAGCCAGGACCTCCAGCCACCATCGGCCGCCCACCCGCTGGGACAGGACAAGCTCGGCCGCGACCAGCTCAGCCGGGTAATCTACGGCTCGCGGGTCTCGCTCGAGGTCGGCCTTCTCACGGTGACCATCTCCCTCCTGCTCGGCCTGACGGTCGGTTCAGCGGCCGGGCTGCTCGGCGGACGCGTCGACGCGGCATTGATGCGCTTGGTCGATATCCTCCTGGCCTTCCCCGGCATACTGCTGGCCATCGCCATGAGCGCAGCCCTGGGGCCCAGCATCACTAACGTTGTGGTCGCTCTGAGCCTGATTGGCTGGACCGGCTACGCCCGCCTGGTTCGCGCCGAGGTGATGGCAGTCCGCGGCCTCGAGCACGTACAGGCAGCCGAGGCGCTCGGGGCCGGACGGATACGCATACTGGTCCGCCACGTGCTGCCCTCGCTGGTGGCCCCGGTCACGGTTCAGGCCAGCTTCGGGATGGCGGCGGCGATAGTGGCCGAGGCCAGCCTGAGCTTCCTCGGGCTCGGCGTACAACCGCCCGTGCCCTCCTGGGGCTCCATGATCGACCAGGGCCGGGCCTTCCTGCTGGTCGCACCCCACATGACTCTATATCCGGGGCTAGCCATCTTTATCACCGTGCTCGGGCTCAACCTGCTCGGCGATGGCCTGCGCGACCAACTCGACGTAAAGGCCAGCTAGCTCAGCGCTGACAGCGCGGACAGTAGTAACTGGCACGCTGCGCGACCACGACCGACTTGATGGCAGCGGCACAAACCGGGCAAGGCTCCCCCTTGCGGTCATAGACACGGCGACGCCACTGATAACCGCCACGGCGGCCGACCCCGTCGAGAAAATCAGAAATCGAAGAGCCGCGATGTTCGATGGCCTCGCCGAGCACGGTCCGTACCGCAACGGCCAGGGTCTGGCACTGGGCCGCACTAGTGCGGGCGATACGCCGGCGCGGCCTCAGTCCGGCAAGGAACAGGCTCTCGTTGGCGTAGATGTTGCCCACACCGGCTACCACGCGCTGGTCCATCAATAGATCCTTCAGGACCCGGGTGGTGCGAGCTCTAAGGCCTGCCAAGTAGGCCCCGTTGAAGGCTCGCTCGTCGAGAGGTTCGGGCCCGATACCTTCGAGCAGGCTCGAGCTGGCCGCGTCCTCGACCGTCATGAGGCCGAAACGCCTTGGATCGTTGAACACCAGGCGCGAACCGTCGGACAGATGCACCAGCACGTGGTCGTGCTTTTCGGGTGCACGGCCGGCCCCGGCCGGCGTGTGAAGGAAGCGGCCGCTCATCCCCATGTGGAGCATCCACGACATACCGTCATCGAGATCGAGCAATAGGTACTTGGCTCGCCGGCGGGCCCGCCTTATCGAGCGCCCCTCCAGGCTGCTTGCAAAATCGGACGCCAGCGGCCGCCTGAGGTCGCCGCGGCGAACCTCGACCGTGGTCACAGTGCGGCCGACCACCAGCGGTTCGAGACTGCTACGGATGGTCTCGACCTCGGGCAGTTCAGGCATCGCTCTCCTCCCAGACCAGGCGGGACAGTTCGGCAAAGCGGCTCACCGACACTTCCTGGGGACGCTGTGTAAGCCCGATGCCTGCGGATTCTAAACAAGCCAGGGCCTGTTCGCGGCCACCCAACCGATTGGACAGCCAGGCAAGCAGGGTATTGCGCAGCATCTTGCGGCGCTGGGAAAAGGCACGGCTGACCACCTCGTCGAACAGCCCATCGTCACCGACCTGGTGGGGCGGCCGGGCATAGGGGCGCAACCGCACCACCTTCGAGTGTACCCGCGGCGCGGGCCTAAAGGCATCCGGCGGGACCTTGATTCCTTCACGCACCTCGGCAAGCAACGCGGTCATCACCGACAAGCGCCCGTAGGCCGGGGAATTTTCGCTGGCCAACAGGCGATCGGCGACCTCGCGCTGCAACATTACGGTCATGTCGGTGAAACGCGGGCGGGCGGACAGCAGGTGGGCAATGATACGCGTGCCCGTCTCGTAGGGAAGATTGGCCACCACATGAGCCGGCATCTCGATACACCCGGTCGGTTCAAGGTCGAGGATATTGCCCTCGACCACCCGGACATCGGCCCGGCCCTGGTAGCGCTGGCGCAACTGGTCGGCCAAACGTGGATCAATCTCGACCATCGACAACTGCGAGCAGCGTTCGGCTAGCAAGTCGCTAAGGGCCCCGCGCCCAGGACCAATCTCGAGCACACGGCGGCCAGCGATGCCGGCTAGCTCGACGATGCGACCCGCAATGTGCCGGTCGGCGAGAAAGTGCTGGCCCCACCGGCGGCGGCTCACTGGGCGGCCCGGACCCCGAGCGGAAGGCGCGAGCGCGCGCGCAAGGCCTGGCCGGGGCGCCCCCCGGCGATTGCCTCGGCCGCGGCAAAAGCGATCATCGCAGCGTTGTCCGTACACAGCGACATCGGCGGGAACAGGGCCTCGATGCCAAGACCTTCGGCCTCACTCGTGACACGGCACCGCAACCTGCTATTGGCCGACACTCCCCCCGACACCGCCAACCTACTGGTGCCGGTCATGCGGCAAGCCTCGAGGGCGCGGTCGAGCAATTGGTCGACAATGGCCTCCTGAAAGGACGCGCACAGGTCGGCGGTGGACAGTTCTTGCGGTCCCTCCTGTTGTTTTCCCAGACGGTCCCACAGCGATGTCTTGAGACCGGAAAAGCTCATCGCCATGCGGTCGCCGCGTACCCGCGCGCGCGGGAACCGTACCGCGTTGGCATCGCCCTGTTTGGCAAGCTCGTCGATTTTGCGCCCGCCCGGGTAGCCCAGGCCGAGCATCTTGGCGGCCTTGTCGAAGGCCTCACCGGCCGAATCGTCGCGCGTGGAACCCAGCTCGGTGTAACACCCCGCTGCCTCGACCAAATAGACGGCGCTATGCCCACCCGACACCACCATCGACACAAAGGGCGACTCGAAACCGGCCGAGGCATCGTCGAGCAGCGGCGAAAGCACGTGGCCTTCCAGGTGATTGACCCCGTGTACCGGGACACCGGTCCTCAGGCCAAGACCACAGGCCGCCGAAATACCGACCAACAGGGAGCCGACCAGACCCGGCCCGCAGGTCACGGCTATCGCATCGAGGTCATTCGCAGCCACGGTCGCATCGCTCAAGGCCCGCGAGATGACCTCGGACACGGTCTCCAAGTGACGGCGCGCGGCAAGCTCGGGGACGATACCGCCATAGGCCGCATGTATTGCGTCCTGCGATGCAACCACGCTCGACACTACACGGCGGTCCTCGACGACCGCGGCGGCGGTATCATCGCAAGAGGTCTCTATGCCAAGCACTCTCATCCCGGCATCATTGAAGCTCGGCCGGCGCACCGTGCAAAGGGCAGTCGCGGACGGGTTCCTCGCCCGCCAGAAAAGCCTCCGGCACCGCGTCGCGGCAGGCGCGGCCAGCAAGCAAACCGTTGCGCCGGTCGACCTCGGCCACCACCACTCCGGCGGGCAGCTCAAACCCGACCGACGGGGCGCCGGCCAGAGCCTCGGCCATGAAACGCGTCCATATCGGCAGTGCAGCCTCGGCCCCGCTAAGCCCCAAGGAACGCCCCTTGTCGAAGCCCACCCAGACCACGGCCAAAAGATCTGGAGTGAAGCCGGCGAACCAGGCATCGTTGAAGTCGTTGCTAGTCCCGGTCTTGCCCGCCGCCGGCCGCGTGAACCCGAGCCGGCGGGCCAAACGACCCGTGCCCCTGTCCATGACGCCCGCGAGCAGATGGGTGACCAGATAGGCCTCGGCCTCCGACACCACCGGTTCGGCCTCGGTCCGGCGGCCCGCGACAACAACGCCGGTACGATCGACCACGCGGGTGACCGTCGTCGCTTCGAGCGCCCGGCCACCGGAGGCGAACACCGAGTAAGCCCGGGCGATTTCTACCGGAGACGCCTCCCAACCTCCCAACGAGATGGCCGGATATGCCGGCATCGTAGAGGCCATCCCCATACGCACCGCAAGATCGCGGATGGCCTCAACGCCGACCTCGCGGGCAATGTAGGCCACAGCCGAATTGAGCGAGCGCTCGAGGCCTTCCGCCACGGTCACCGAGCCATAGTAGCGGTCGGCGTAATTCCGCGGCGACCAATGCCGGCCATCATACTGCCAGTCGAACTGCGCGTCGGGCACCACCGAGGTCGGCAAAAAATGTTCTTCCGCTGCCGGGTCATTGCCGAGTGCGGCCAGCATAACTATGGGCTTGAAGACCGAGCCGGGTTGCCGGTGGGCCGCCGCCGCACGGTTAAACTGTGTTGACGCGTAATCACGGCCGCCCACCAGTGCGCGAACCGCACCGGTGTGTGGGTCAAGAGCGACCAGCGCGCCTTCAACCCGTACGTGCTCTCCGCCCTCGGTGAGGCGAGGATGCGCACGTTCGAGCGTGGCCAAGCCGCGCCCGACAGCTCGCTCGGCGGCGGCCTGTAGTTCGGGATCGAGACTTGTCAGTATCGTATAGCCCTCTGAGGCCAGCACCGAACCCGGAAAGGACTCGACCAACTCGGCCCGCACCAAGTCGATGAAATATGGCGCGCTTCCGGCGGGGATGACCGGAGCCACGGTCACGAACCGTTCGCTCCTGGCCTCGCGATGGGTGACGGCGTCTATCTCGCTACGCCGGTAGAGCAGGTCGAGGACCGTGTCGCGCCTGAGGCGGGCCCGCTCGGGGTGATGGTGAGGCGAGTAATAGTTGGGCGCGCGGATGATGCCGGCCAGGGTCGCTATCTCCCCCATGCTCAGCTCGCGCGGCTCCTTGCCAAAATAATAGACCGAGGCCTCCCACATCCCATGGATGGCCACCGAGCCGCGCCGCCCGAGATAAATCTCGTTCATGTAGTTCTCGAGAATCTCGGACTTGGAGAAGCGCCGCTCAGCGACCAGTGCCATGACCGCCTCCTTGAACTTGCGGGTAACGGTACGTTCGTCGGTCAGGAAGAAGTTCTTCATCAACTGCTGAGTGAGCGTTGACCCCCCCTGCCGCACCGAACCTGCCCGCAAATTGACGACCAAGGCACGCAACACCCCTTTCGGGTCGATTCCGCGATGCTCGAAGTACCGCCTATCCTCGACCGCGATGACCGCCCTGACCAACGGTAGCGGGATCTCGTCCATGGCCATTTCGCGGCGTTCTTCGCGAACCTCACTGTGGAGTCCGGTAATCAGTCCCGGCTCGAGCAGGAATCCTGCGCTCTGGCCGCCGTCGGCCAGACGAACGATCCGAACGATACGGCCGGCCTTGTCGAGTTCGAGACGCAACAACCGGCCGGGCTCACGGCGGTCGGGGTACTGAAAGGCGTGGAGAAAAATCTCGATGGCCGAGTTGCCGTCGGGACTCGTGGTCTTGCGATACTGCCCGCGGCTGGCCGGCTTGCCGGTCACCTGGCGGTAGCCGAGCCGGTCGAGTCGGACGAGAAAGGCCGACCGCGAGACCCGCAGCCCAGGACGGACCGCATAGGAATCCGAATAGACCTTGGATGGGAGCGCCCAGCGCTTGCCGCCGAAGTGGCGGACCAGGCGGTGGTCAACGTCGGTGTATACGAACCAGCAGCCAAGAAGCGCGGCGGCGCCGGTGGGTCCCACCGCAAGCAGCAACAGGGACAGAGCGCAGCGTAGTGGCCGGCGACCGGCAGCGCGCCCTGCCGCGGCCATTACTCCTCGTCAGGTTTGATCACGCGGAACAGGGTCTGGTCGCCGCGGCGGACCAGCACGAGAACACCCTCACCCTCGTCACGCTCTGCAACCCGTTCGCGGAACTCGTCGGCGTCGCCAATCGGAGAATTGCCGACCATCTCGATAATATCGCCGGGCCTGATTCCGGCCGTGGCGGCCGCGGACTCAGGATCGACACTGGTCACCACGACACCTCTGGCGTCCTGGTCGAGACGGAACTCGCGAGCGAGCTCGGACGTCATATCCTGGACCGAGAGCCCGAGGACGTCTGCGGCCACGACCGGCACGTCCGCTTTTTCCTCGGCCAGCTTGGCAATCTCGACCGTGATGATCTTGGTCTGCGACTCACGTACGACCTCGACATCGACACGCTTGCCCACCGGAGTATCGGCAACTATCGAAGGTAAATCGGCCGACTTGACCACCTCCTTGCCGTCAAAACTGACTATAACATCGCCAATTTCGACACCCGCAGCCTCAGCCGGGCTGCCATCGAACACCTTGGCCACAAGGGCCCCCTTGGCCTCGTCGAGTTCCAAGGACTCGGCGATGTCCTCGGTCACAGGCTGGATGAGCACACCGAGCCAGCCGCGGGTGACGCGCCCGTGCTCTTTGAGCTGGGGCACGATACGCCGGGCCATGTTGGCCGGTATCGCAAAGCCGATGCCGATGTTGCCGCCGCCGCGCGAGAATATCGCACTGTTGATACCTACGACCTGGCCGGCCATGTTGATCAAGGGACCGCCTGAGTTGCCCGGATTAATGGCAGCGTCGGTCTGTATGAAATCGTCGTAGGGACTGGCGTCCGGACGGTTTATCCTCCGCCCTTTGGCCGAAACGATGCCAGCAGTGACGGTGTGGCCCAGACCGAAGGGATTACCAACAGCCAGCACCCACTCGCCCACTCGCGTCTGGTCCGAGTCACCAAGAGCCGCCGGCGAAAGTCCCCCGGTCGGTTCAATCTTGATGACGGCAAGGTCGGTCTTGGCGTCGGTTCCGATTACCTCGGCCTCGTGTTCGGTCTCGTCGTGAAGCTTGACCACGACCTTGGTGGCACCTTCAACGACGTGGTGGTTGGTGATGATGTAGCCTTCTTCGTCGAGGATGAAGCCCGAGCCCAGGCTCCTACTGGGTCCACGTCGCCCGAAGAAGTCCTCGAGCGGGGCACCGCCCCCGCGTCTGCGGGTGCGTGGCTCCTCGGGCTCGGACACTGTGGCAAGGTTGACCACCGAAGGCCGCAGGCGCTCGGCAAGAGCGGCAAAGTCCTGGTGGGCGCCGGCCGCTCCGGCAACGGGCAGCCCCACCGGAAGTAGCCCAGGGACCGTTTCGGTGGCATTCGAGTTGCTCTGCCGGTCGCTCCCGACGGTCAGCACGACCCCGACAAGGACCCCCGCAGCAATCGCCGCGGCCAGCATCACACGGCTGTTCTTCATTCGTCGGACCCGTCGGTGGCCGGGGCCGGCGCGCGCGTCTCGTTGACGTACTGCATCCGCAGTTCGTAGAGCATCTCTTCCATCATGCGGGCCTCATCCTCTGTCAGATTGCCGGCCGTCTTCCCGGCCAACATGGCGATTATATCGATTAGCGCCTTGGCCTGGCCAAGGTCCTTAGTGACCAGGCCGGTCTTGGGGTCTGTTACCGCCCCCAGGAACATGAAGGCCTGGGTGGCAAGCCCCACAATAAAACTAGAAAAGCTCAGGTCACCTGCAGCGCCGGGAGTGGAGGAATCGGAGCTGGCAGCCGGTTCTTCCGCGACCTCCGGCCGCTGTTCTTCGCTCACCTCGGCCCGCTCCTCCACGCCCTCCCCGTCGTCACCACGAGAGACGCCGTCGGAGTCGAATCGACGTTTGTCCTCGACCTTGAAGCCCTCGCTGTCGTCGCTCACCACCGCCCCTTCTAACACGCACACGTGTTTTTAAAAGCTCGGGGGCCGTAAGTACCTGATAATCTTTGACTTCATGAACACCGGTTCCTATAAGCCAGGCTGTGCCGGTCCCACGCCAAGTCGCCGCAAGCGCGCTCGACCTGATCGGTAACACCCCGGTCGTCGAACTCGAGCATGTCGTCAGTGAGGGCTCGGCCCGGGTTGTGGCCAAGCTCGAATCGAGCAATCCGGGCGGCAGCATCAAGGACCGTATCTGCGTGGCGATGATCGACCGCGCCGAGAGCGAGGGCCGGCTGTCCCCGGGCGACACCATCATAGAACCGACCAGCGGCAATACCGGTGTGGGGTTGGCCCTGGTAGCGGCCGCGCGCGGCTACAAACTGATACTGACCATGCCGGACACCATGAGCGAGGAACGCCGGCGTCTGTTGCGGGCCTACGGCGCTGAACTGGTCCTAACACCCGATTCAAAGGGCATGCACGAGGCCATCGCACGGGCCCAAGAGATACTCGAGGACAACCCCGGCTACTTCATGCCGGGTCAGTTCTCGAACCCGGCCAATCCCGAGACCCACCGCAACACCACCGCACGCGAGATACTCCAGCAATGCCCCGAGCTGGATGCCTTCGTGGCAGGGGTCGGGACCGGCGGCACGATTACCGGCGTCGGCTCGGTCCTCAAACAGGAACGCAGCTCGGTGGAGGTGATAGCAATCGAGCCCGCCAGTTCTCCGGTCCTCTCGGGCGGAGAGCCGGGCTACCACGCAATAGAAGGAATAGGCGCCGGCTTTGTCCCCGATGTGGTCGATGAAGCGGTCATCGACCGGGTACTAACCGTCAGCGACGATGATGCGCGTAACGCCTCACGCCGCTTGGCTGCCGAAGAAGGGCTACTGGTGGGAATCTCTTCGGGCGCCGCCTGTGCGGCCGCCTTACGCGTGGCCAGTGAGCTCGGCAGCGGCAAAACGGTTCTGGTCATATTCCCCGACAGCGGCGAACGCTACCTGACTACCGGGCTCTACAGTGACAACGGCCACTAACGCCGCGGCCCGCCATACCCTTGGCCGGGCTACCGCCGCCAAGCTTGACCGCCTGGAGACGATACTGAGGGACTACGGCTCGGTGGTGGTCGCGTTCTCGGGCGGGGTCGACTCGACCCTGTTGTTGCGCGTGGCCGCCGGGCTCGAGAGCCTCCCTTGCCTGGCCGTCACCACCAGCTCGGCCACCAACACCGGCCAGGAGATAGCCGAGTGCCGGATGCTGGCCGATTCCTTCGGGGTCAATCACCGGGTGGTCGAGGTCGATGAGCTTGGCACCCCCGGTTACGCCGACAACCCCCCCAACCGCTGCTTTCTTTGCAAGCAAACCCTCTATCCGGTCTGCGCGGAGCTGGCCGGGGAACACGGAATGCGGGTGATTACCGACGGCATGAACGCCGATGACACCGGCGACTACCGGCCGGGCTTTCTGGCGGCCGAACAGTGGAAGGTGCGCCACCCCCTGATTGAGGCCGGACTCAACAAGGACGAGATTCGTGAGCTGTCGAGACACTTTGGGTTAAGCACCGCCGCAAAACCGGCATCGCCCTGCTTGTCCTCGCGCTTTCCATACGGGACCCGCATCACCCACAAGGGGCTCGAGCAGGTCGCCCAGGCTGAGGCGGCTCTGAGGGAACTGGGGTTTGAAGAACTACGGGTGCGCTATCTCGGCAGCGGCGCCCGCGTAGAGGTCTCCGGGCACCAGCTGGAGCGCCTCGGACGTATGGCCGGACCGGTCAGGTCGGCGGTTGAAAAGGCCGGGTTCGAAGAGGTTGAACTGTCCGAGGTCCCGCTTCGTTCGGGCAGTCTGAACGACGTCCTGGCCGAGAGCACGCGCCTAGCCGCTTCCGTCCTCGAGCAGTAATTCCAAGACCTTGAGATCGAGGGGCCGGGTAATCTTGAGGTTGCCGTCGGTGCTCTCGACCAGCGAGACCGGCGTGCCACAGTCCTCGACCAGCTGCGCATCGTCGGTGGCGTCGGTGCCCGTAGCCTTGGCGTGCCGGTGGGCCTGCACCAAAAGATCGGTCGCAAAGCACTGCGGGGTCTGGACGAGCCAAAGGCGCGAACGGTCCAACGAACGAGTGCTGCCATCCTCGGCCTCCTCCCGGACGCTGTCGGCCGGACGGGCGGCTGCCGAAGCGGCACCCGAACCGCCCGCGGCCTCGATGACCGCACAGATGGTCTCTACAGACACCAGGGGACGGGCCGCGTCGTGAACGCACACCAGTTCGGGCTCGGTGACCAGCGACTCTAGCCCGGCTCTTACCGAGGCCTGCCGTGTATCAGCGCCGGCCACGACCCGGACCTCTTCGGCCTCCAGTTGAACGCCGACCAACGCCTCTTGGAACTCGGGGACCATGCCCGGCGGCGCAACGGCCACGACCTCGACGATTTCGGTCAACTTGGCAAAACGGGCCAACGTGTGACGCACGATGGGAACGCCGGCGACTTCGACCAAGGCCTTGGGTAATTCGGCCCCTAGCCGGCGGCCGCTTCCGGCCGCCGGTAATACAAGAGCGACCGGCATCGCCCTAGTCAGACCACGGGCGGCCGGAAGAAAAAAGGCCGGGGCATGCCCGGCCTTTTCAAGAACTGCATCGAACGCGAGGCGCTCAGTGACCGAATATGGTCTGCAGTTCCTCCATTATTTTCTCTTCGGGATGGGCCTTGGCAATGGCCAGTTCCTTGACGAGCAGATTGCGTGCGGTATCGAGCATCTTACGCTCCCCGAAGGAAAGCTCCTTGTCGCCCTTTAGCATGAACAGGTCCCTGAGAACGGCCGCAATCTCGAGCACGGAACCGGTCTTGATTTTCTCGGTATACTCCCTGTAACGACGGTTCCAAGTGGCCTGATCGACCTCGACCCGTTTCTCGCGAAGCACGTGATAGACCTTGGTGACCATCGACTTATCGATGATCCGCCTGAGTCCCACCTCTACCGCACGGGCGGTGGGAATCATGATCTTCATGTCGCTGTCCATTATGCGCAGAGTATAAAAACAGGCCTCGTCACCCGAGACCGTGCGCGACCCTATGCTCTCGATAATACCGACTCCGTGCGCCGGATAGACGACCTTCTCGCCAACCTTGAACTCCTGCAAAAGGAACCTCCTGTGTTGGTCGCGGGGGGAAAGAACCGCGACCGATGAGGGTACTGCCGTTACCGCGAAAAGTCAAGGTTTTTTTGCACTTTACCCCGCCCTGACAAGGGTGCCGACCAGGCCGCTGGCGGTGCTTTCGCCTAGTTCGTCGAGCACAGCGGCCAGTTCGCGGGCCACGCGCGCCGGGGCCGTGGGGTCGTAGAGGCTAGCGGTCCCGACCTGGACCGCCGCCGCCCCTGCGACCATGAATTCGGCAGCGTCGCGGCCGCTGGTGATTCCGCCGACCCCGACCACCGGCACCGAGACCGCAGCTGCAACCTCACCGACCATGTACAAAGCAACGGGCTTTATGGCCGGACCGGACAGTCCCCCGCTGCCCGCGCTCAGTGCCGGACGTCTCGACTCCAAATCGATAGCCGTTCCACGCAGAGTGTTGATTGCCACTAAGGCATCGGCACCGGCCCCCTCCGCCGCCCGTGCAATCTCGACGATATCGGTCACATTGGGACTGAGTTTCACCCACAGAGGCAAGGTGGTGGCAGAACGGGCCCGGCCGACTATCGCGGCGGTGGTCACCGGATCAGCGGCGGGAATCGCACCCGGCACCCCGAGCGCGGCCCACTCGCGCTTATTGGGGCTCGACAGGTTCAACTCAATGACATCGATACCGTCGCAAGCGGCCAAACGCTCGACCACGGCCGCATAGCCATCGGGGTCGTTGCCAAAACAGTTAACGATGACGCGGGGGCCGAACCCGGATAGGCGCGGCAGCTTGTCGCCTACGAACTCATCCAGACCGATGTTTTGCAGACCGATGGCGTTGAGCATGCCGGCCGCGGTCTCGACCATGCGCGGGGCCGTACGTCCCTCGCAACGCTCCACCGAGATGCCCTTGACGGCCACCCCGCCGACCATCGACCAGTCGACCAGTCCGTCGTACTCGCTTCCGTAACCGTAGGTGCCCGATGCCGCTATGACCGGCGTGACCAGTTCGACGCTCCCGACCTTGACCCGAAGATCAGCCACCGACTACCAACGGTACAAGGCCGCTCCCCAGGTAAAGCCGGCGCCAAAGGCCGTCACGCAAACGACATCCCCCCTCTTGATACGCCCGGCCGCGGCCGTCTCGGTAAGAAGCAAAGGAATAGTGGCTGCAGTGGTATTGCCGTAGCGCTCTATATTATTGGCGACCCGGTCCTCACCCAACTCCAAGGTGTCTGCGAGCATCTGATTTATTCTCAGGTTGGCCTGATGCGGAAGCAGCATGTCGATGTCGGCCGGGGTAAGGCCTGCCTCGGCAGTGACGTCGCGTATGGATTCGGTCATGCGTTCTACGGCATGCTGGAACACATAGCGGCCGTTCATGATCGGATAAGGATCGTTGCTCTCGGGCGGCAGACAGGACAGGTCCAGGCGCGGCCTGTGCCTGTGCGAGGGTCCGCTCACCCACAACTTGTCTGCGTGCTCGCCCTCGGCGTGAAGCCGGTAAGCCAGCAGGCCACGGTCCTGCTCGTCGCTCGGGCCGAGTACCGCCGCGCCGGCAGCGTCCCCGAACAACACGGTCACCGCGCGCCCGCGTTTGCCCTGGAAGTCGAGCCCCGAGGAATGGACCTCGCTTCCGACCACCAGAACGCGGCGGGCGCCGGTTCGTACGAACTGGTCGGCCACGGCAAGGGCGTAGAGGAACCCACTGCATTGATTGCGTACGTCGAAAGCGGGAATGCCCGGCACTCCGAGACGTTCCTGTAAAAGCTGGGCGTTGGAAGGAAAATCGATGTCGGGACTCAGGGTGCATCCGATAATGACGTCGAGCTCACCAAGTTCGGTCGCGGCCATCTCAAGCGCAGAACGTGCGGCAGTATCGGCCATGGCTACACTGCCCTCGGCATTGTCCACGTAGCGCCGCTCGCGAATACCGCTGCGTTTCACTATCCACTCGGCGGAGGAATCGACTATTGGCGCCAGTTCCTCGTTGGTCACCACGAGGCCGGGTGTATCGGCCCCCCAGCCCAGCACCCTGCTCCTAGGTCCGTTCACTCCGGAACCCTCACTATCGCAGCGCCCCAGCCCGCTCCGGCACCAGCGGTAAGCAAGGCCAGGTTCTGGCCCGCTTCCAACTCGCCTCGTTCCTTGGCCCTGGCCAGGCCCAAGGGCAGCGATGTCCCGCCGGTATAGAGAAGGTCGGATGCCAAGCCGCGGCCGGCGCAATCGCCGAGGCGCCCGGCCACCGCAGTCTCGGTTCCCGGGTCTAGATGGGCCACCAGCGTGGCGTCGACCGACTCGAGACCGCTGGCCTCCAGCGCTTCGGCAAATATACCGGGGAGCCCGGCTAGCGCCGTGGCCTGCATCGCGGCTAGGTCGGCAACCGGGAAATGACGGCCCTGTTCGAAGGCCTCGTGCGTTATACGCTGACCGCGTGCTATGCCGGTGGTCGTCAGATGGCGACTGGACGGGAACTCGCACCAATAGTCCTTGTGGCGGGCACCGTCGCTTGCCAGCAGACAGGACAGTACCTGGCCCGCGCCCTCCCCGCGCTCGACCAAGGCCACGGCCACTCCATCGCTCATCGCCGAGGTCAACTCGAGCGTGCCCCCGTCCAGGCGGTTCTGACGCGACGGGAGGTCGCCCGAGGCCAGCAATATGCGGTGGGCACCGCCGGCCTCGATGAAACGACGCGCGACATCTAGTGCGGTGAGAAAACCCGTGCACTGAGAGCGCAGGTCGAGACAACCCACGGTTGCGGCGTCGAGATGCTTTTGGAGCAAGCAGGCCGAACCCGGAAAGAAGATATCGGGGCTATTGGTACTAAAGATTATGAGGTCTAGGTCATCGGTGGCAAGACCGGCCGAATCGAGGACCTCGCGCGCCACAACGGCAGCGAGGTCGGCGGGGCCTTCGCCGTCGGGTGCAATGAACCTCAGGCGGCGACGCGAATGCTTTTCGACATCCGCCCGGTCGCAATCAAGCTCTTGCGCCAGCACGGCATCGTCGACCGGTTCTCCGGGCAGTCCGTAACGGAGGTGCGCCAGGCGGGCGGCGAACACCTGCTCAGCCACCCTGCTTGATAACCGCTATCTCCAGGAGCTTGTCGGCGTAGCGGTGCCTGAAACCGCCCAAGGCGGCACCGAGTTGCACATCCGTCTTAAAATCGGCCGGAAAGGACGAGGAGACTCCGCACATCGCCCTGAGTCGCGAATCAACCACGCTGCCCTTTATGGTAACCGCGGACCCGCCGACCGCCACACCGAGGTCGTAGTCGGGCATCTCATCTCCCACCCCGAGGTCCTCTTTGGCACCCGACGGGGGAACGGCACGCGGGAGTTCGAACCTGATGTGATAGCCACGGTCGAACTCGGTGACCGTGTAGACCTCGCCGTAGCGGCGTTCGCGTTCACGCTTTTCCTCGAACTCACCGACATAGAAGCCCTCGACCGGAACGTGCCCGCTGCGCTGTTCGGGCACCAGGCGGGCCACCAGTGGACGCAGCACGAGTCCGAGCGGCGCACCATAAAAGCTGGGGCCGTAGGTCATCAGGCTGGCCGGGACACCTTTGAAGAGGTCCGAGCCGAGCCGCCAGACCGTTTCGAGCATGGCGACACCGAGCCCGGCAACGATCCAGGTCTTGTCGGCCTCGGTAAAAGGCGTGAGCCCGGTCACTAGCCCCAGGACATAAGCTGCCACGGGATAGAGCACGAAGTTGTTGAGTATGTTGAGCGCGGTTGCCCGCTGGGCCGAGAAGAACCGGCCGTCCGACACCGCCAGTTCCACGCCCTTTTTGGTGCGATGGTCGAGCGCACCGAGCACCGGAGAGGCCAGCAAGACTAGAGCGCCGACCACGCTCGACATCGCTCCGCGGTCGGGCTGAGAGACAATCTCCATAACCTCGGTAAACTCGAGGCCCAGTTCGGCCTCGAAGTCGGCACCGGGATCGCCCGAGGCCAGGACCGTAGGAGCCTTGGTAGCACGCTCGACACGACCGCCCCTCGGTACGGGAGCCGAGCTAGCGAGGCTTCCGGTCTGCCCGGCAGCCGCACCGTTGGAGCCGCCCTGCGCACCATCCGGACCGCCCGCAGCCTGCGCCGGCTCGGCTGTGGGCGCCTTAAAGCGTGACGGGAAGTCCTCGGGGAATTCTTCGTCCGGGTGCAGGACCTTGGCCCGTTCGAGCAGAGCAGCCTCGTCCTCG
>JAYGCK010000122.1:0-31048 GCA_046583395.1 Deltaproteobacteria bacterium | reverse complement strand
CCTGATCGGCATCGATGGCACCTACGACAAGCTCGGCCTCGGTGCCGCTCAGTTCCCAGATACGGGCCGCGACATCACGAAGTGCCCGTGGCTGGCCGCTGGCCACATTGATGATCTGGCCGACCACATCCGGGGCCGTGGCCGCGGCTGCCAGCGCGCGAACGACATCGCTAACGAACACCATGTCGCGGCGCTGGGTCCCGGCCGACATCTCGAAGAGTTGCCCACCCACAGCGGCACGCACGGCCTGCGAAACGAACAAGGCCTCGGGTTGGCCCGGTCCATAGACCGTGGTGGGTCGCATCACGACCACTGGCGAACCCGACTCCCGATAGGTGGCTAGCGCCATCCAGGTCATGGCCGCTTTGGATATTCCGTAAGGACTTAGCGGTTGTGCCGCCATGTCCTCGTCGTGAGGTCCGGGCTGCTCGCCAAGCTCCTCGGCCGAACCCATAAGAACTATCCTTTTGACACCGGCCGCGGCAGCGGTTCGCGCGACCGTCAGAGCACCCTCCAGATTGACCGTGATGCAGCTGCGTAGCGCTTGACCGCCCTCGTCCCGTCCGAGAACCGCAGCCAGGTTAAAGACCGCATCCGGGCGCTCTCGAACCATCAGTTCGGTCATTGCCCCGGTGTCGCAAATATCGGCACAGACCGTTTCGCGCTGGCCCTGGTCGGCGGGCCGGCTGTCGACACCGGTGACCTGGCAACCACCGGTCTCCAATGCCGCGATGAGGTGACGTGCGATGAAACCGCCCGCACCTGTCACAAGCGCTTTGTTGGGGACCGAGCTAGCGGTCATTTTGTTGCCGGGCCGAACGCCCCTCGGAGCTAACGCCTACCAGACCTTCCACCGGGCCTGGCCGTCGTTCCACATGTCCTCGAAGATTCTCCACTCACGGTAGGTGTCCATCGGCTGCCAGAACCCTTCGTGCTGCCAGACCATGACCTCGCCATCGGCGGCCGCGGCACGCAGAGCGTCGTGCTCGAGACTCAGGTCGTCACGGTCCTCGAAGTAACGGTCGACAAAGGCCGGTTCCATCACGAAAAACCCGCCGTTTATCGTTCCGCTACCCGTCTCGGGCTTTTCGTCGAAGCTAACGACCTCGGTGCCCTTTATGTCCATTTCGCCGAAACGGCCGGGCGGCCTTACGCCGGTGACCGTGACCAGCTTTCCGTGGCTCTTATGGAACTCGACCAAACCGCTGATGTCGACATCGCCCAGGCCGTCGCCGTAGGTAAGACAGAAGGTCTCATCGCCGAGATAACGCCGAACCTTATGGAGGCGGCTGCCGGTCAGGGTCTCCTCGCCGGTATCGGCCAGAGTGACCTGCCAATCCTCACCGCCGTCGGCCGAGGTATGGAAGTTCACGCCTCCCTTGGCGCCCAGATCGACCGTGACATCGCGGGTCCTGGCCTGGTAGTTGATGAAGAAGTCCTTGATGACGTGGCCCTTGTAGCCCAGGCAGAGCACGAACTCGCCGAGCCCGTGATGGCCGTAGATCTTCATTATGTGCCACAGGATCGGCTTGCCGCCGATGAGCACCATCGGTTTGGGCTTCAGCTCGGTCTCCTCGCGCAGCCGAGTGCCTTTACCACCACAGAGAATGACGACCTTCATCTTGGGCTCAACGTCCTGCGGTCGAGGTTATATGGAGTATCTCAACTTGTACAGATAGGTGATCACGCGCCGCGGTAACAAGAGCAACGCGCTCTCGGCCGCGATCATCACCAGATTGCGAACTCCGCGAAAGCGCGGGTCGAAGGCCCAGCGTAACTGTAGCCGGACTATATCGTAGACCGTCCGGCGGCACTCGGCATACTTCATCGAGGTCTCCGAGATGCGGTAGAGCATGAGGTCTTCGGGGATGTTGGCGTAAAGGCCATGGTCGGCCAGCCGCAACCAGAAGTCACGGTCCTCTACCGTCCGCCACTGCTCGTCGTAGTAGACCCCGCCCTCGACCACCGCCTGTCGTCTGAACATCGTGGCCGGATGGCAAAAGGGTATATCGATTAGCATCCGGCGTTTTATGTCAGCATCGTCGGTCCCGAACTCGCGCCGGCCGATCTCCTCATCGTCGGCATTGATGAGCACGATATTGGTGCCGCATATGACGCAATTCGGATTGGCTTCGAGATAGGCCACCTGCTTTGCCAGGCGTTCGGGAAGCGCGATGTCGTCGGCGTCCATCCGTGCGATGAGCTCTCCGGTGGCCTCCCTGAGCCCGCGGTTGAGAGAGCCGGCAATACCTATGTCGGTCTCGTTGCGTAGATAACGGATGCGCGGGTCGGCGGCCGCGTAGCCGGTGACGATCTCGGGCGTGGTGTCGGCCGAGGCGTTGTCGATTATGAGTATCTCGAGCTCGCGGTAGCTCTGTTCGAGAATGCTCTCGAGAGCGGCGCGGATATAGCGCTCGGCGTCACGGCACGGAAGGACGACCGAGACCAGTGGCCTGCCCTCCGTCATCGCCCGGTTAGCCCCTGAAGAAGACCACCGAACGGTCGGCGAGATTTATGAGCGGGGCCCAGTAGACCCCAAAGACCAAGGTCCCCACGACCAGCGCTCCGACCAGGACCGAGTTGTGTAGATCGACGGTCATCACCGGGTCACCTTCAACCGGTTGATCAAGATACATGGTCCGCACTATGCGGGCATAATAGTAGAGGGCGACCACGCTATTTAACCCGGCCACCACGGCCAAGGTCCACATCTTCGCATTGATGACCGCGGCAAAGAGATAGAACTTGCCGATGAACCCGGCCAGGGGGGGCAGCCCGGCCAAGGAGAACATGAAGATCATCATTGCCGCGGCCGGCAGCGCGCCGCCGCGCCATGCCAACCCACGAAAAGAGTCCATGTCCTCACGGCCCGACTGATTGAGCACCATAAGAACCACCAGGAAAGCTCCCAGGGTCATCATGTAGTACACGACCAGGTAGAACAGCATCGCGCGCAGTCCCTCGTTGTTGAGAACGACCATGCCCATCAGGATGTAGCCGGCGTGCGCGATCGACGAGTATGCCAATAGCCGTTTGACGTTGTCCTGACGGAGCGCGGCCAGGTTGCCCAGCGTCATCGTCACCATTGCGGCCGCCACGATTAGCGAGGGCCAATCTACGGCCTCGAGCCGGACCCAGGTGCCGGCCCCGGCCAGTGTCGAAAGCCCCGGGTAGAAGAAGCGTATCAGGATGGCGAAACCGGCGGCCTTGGAAGCGACCGCCAAGAAGGCCGTAATCGGCAACGGCGCGCCGTGGTAGACGTCGGGACTCCACATGTGGAAGGGCACCATCGCTATCTTGTAACCGAATCCGGCCAAGATAAGGGTCAGGGCTATGAATATGACCGGTGCGTGTGCGGCCGGCGCTTCGGCCATGCGCGTGGCGATGACCGAGTAATCAAGCGAGCCGGTCAGACCGAAGACGAGGCTCATGCCGTAGATCATCGCCCCCGTGGCCACCCCGCCGTAGATCAAATACTTGAGCGCGGCCTCGGTAGAGCGGCGGTTGGCGCGCAGGAAACCGGCCAGGATGTAGGAGGTCTGGCTGACGAACTCGAGAGCGAGATAGGCCATCAACAGGTTGGTGGCCGAGGCCATGTAGAACATGCCGAGCAGACTGGCCACAAGAATGGCGTAGTACTCGCCGGGGTGCTGGCCCTTAAGCTCCTTCGACCCCAGTGACATCCACACCGCACCGAAGGCCCCGAACCCGAGAACAATCTTGAAGAACACGGCAAAGGAATCGACCACCACCATTCGGTTGAAGAGCCAACCGTAGGGCCCGCCCATCTGTAGGCTGCCGGCCAACGCGGCCGCGGCCACGGCCAACAGTGCGACCTCGCCCAGCGATTCCTTGCGGCGCACGACCAGCTCGAGCATCAGCAAGACGATGACCGTTACGGCCAGGATGGCCTCCGGTATCGAGTGGGAAAGGCTGGCTATGTTGGAAAGGTCCAAGCCGGCTCCTTAGGGCACGACGTCGAGCATGGCGACGTTGGGTGTGGCGCTGGCCACTATCTCATTGAGACCGACCAGACTTACGTTGATGAGATCGAGAACGGCGTGCGGGTAGACCCCGAGCACTATCACTATCACCGCCAAGGGTACCAAGGTCACGGCCTCACGTCCGCTGAGGTCGGGAAGGGAAACGTACTTCTCGTTGACCGGACCGAGCCAGACCCGCTGCAGCATCCACAGCATGTAGCCGGCCGTGAGAACCACCGCCGAGGCCGCAATGATGGCCAGCGGTGCGTTGTACTGCCAGGCGCCGAGCAGGACCAGGACCTCCGAGATGAAGGCTGAAAGCCCGGGCAGCCCCATTGCCGCAAAGAAGGCTATGGCCATAACACCGGTGTAGGTCGGCATTATCGAGGCCAAGCCTCCAAAACCGTCAATCTCGCGGTGGTGGGCACGGTCGTAGATGACCCCGACCAACAAGAAGAGCATGGCCGTTATGGTCCCATGGTTGAACATCTGCAGGACCGCGCCGTTTATTCCCTGAGTGGTAAGCGTGGCCATACCGAGCATGACGTAGCCCATGTGCGAGATGCTCGAGTAGGCCACCAGTCTTTTCATGTCCTGCTGGGCCATCGCACATAGCGCACCGTAGACGATGTTCCAGGTGCCAAGTACGGCAAGGGCCCAGAAGGCCATGTCCTGGGTGGCAAGCGGCAGCATCGGATAACAGATTCTCAGTATCCCGTAGGTGCCCATCTTGAGCAGCACACCGGCAAGGATGACCGATATGGCCGTGGGTGCTTCCACGTGGGCATCCGGTAGCCAGGTGTGGAAGGGAAAGGCCGGTATCTTGATAGCGAAACCGATGAACAGAGCGATCCAAGCCCAGGTCTGGAAGCTGCGGCTGTAGGTGCCGGCGTTGTCCATCAGGACCAACATGTCGAAGGTGTGCGGGTCGTTGTAGAAGTACAGCCCCAGCATCGCGATGAGCATGAGGACCGAGCCCAGCAAGGTGTAGAGGAAGAACTTGATGGCGGCGTACTCGCGCCGGGGGCCGCCCCAGATGCCGATGAGGAAGTACATCGGCAGCAACATAATCTCCCAGAAAATGTAGAAGAGGAAAAAATCGAGAGCGCAGAACACGCCCGTCATGCCGACATCGAGTAGGAGGAAGAGCGCGAAGTAACCCTTGACGCCCTTGTCTATTTTCCACGAGGCAAGGATGCAGATCGGACAGAGCAGCGCGGTCAGCAAAAGCATCGTCACCGAGATGCCGTCGATGCCCATGATGTATTGGATGTTGAAGGAGCTTATCCAGTCGTGCCGCACCATGAACTGCATGGCATCGGTCGACCGGTCGAAGTTGGTAAACAGCCACACGCCCATGACCAAGGGCGGCAAGGTCGCCAGCAGGGCTGTCCAGCGAATCAGCTCGTGGCGGTCGCGCGGCAGCATGAGCACAAGCGCCATCCCGGCCAGCGGGACGAAGGTCATGTAGGTCAGAATGTTCTCTGTCATTTCGAAAGCTCCCTAAAGACTTCTCACCAGGTTTTCGCGAACAACACGGCCGTCACGACCGCCACGATCACGTAGAGGTAGGCGTTGATGCTGCCCGTCTGAACCCTTCTAACGGCCCCGCCGAGTGCGTGAACACTGTCGGCGGTCAGATTCACCAGACCATCAACGATGCGGTTATCACCGAGACCGGCAAGCCACGAACCGCCGCGTATCAATGTGGCCGAGCCGTTGACGAGCCCATCGACTATGTTCTCGTCAATCCAGCGCATGACACGGGTAAGCGCCAAGGTCCCGCGGATAATCGTGGCCTGGTAGATCTCGTCGACGTAATACTTGTTTAACACCACGCGGTGGGGGACACCGCCGGCAATGGCCGCGAAGGTCTCGGCCTTGAACAGGCCTTTTTGGTAGATCAGGTAGGCCAGGAAGATGCCGGCCGCCGCTATGGCCACCGAGGCTCCCATCAGACCGTACTCGAGCGCCAGTTCGTGGTGACCGCCGTGGACCGTGTGTCCCATCACCGGTTCCAGCCAACGCTCGAAATGGTTGGCCCCGCCGAGCGCCGCGGGGACGCCCAAATAACCGGCCCCTAGAGAACCTGCCGCCAGGACGACCAATGGCCATGTCATCCAGCCCGAGGACTCGTGCAAATTCTCAACGGTGTGCTGGTCGGCCCGGCACTCGCCGAAGAAGGTCATGAAGACCTGGCGGAACATGTAGAAGGCCGTCATCGCCACGCCCGCGAAACCGACCGTCCATAGCAACGGGCTGTGCTGCCATGTCTTCCACAGGATCTCGTCCTTGGAGAAGAATCCGGCCGTTCCGGGCACCCCGACAATGGCCACCGTAGCAATGAGGAAGGTCCAGTAGGTGCGTGGCATGTACTCGCGCAACCCACCCATCTTTCGCATGTCCTGTTCGTGGTGCATGGCGTGGATGACACTACCCGCGCCGAGGAACAGGCAGGCCTTGAAGAAGGCGTGGGTCACCAGATGGAAGATGCCGGCCGCGTAGGCCCCCACCCCCATGGCCATGAACATGTAGCCGAGTTGGCTGACGGTCGAATAGGCCAGCACCTTCTTGATGTCGTTCTGGGCCAGTCCGATGGTCGCGGCCAGGAAGGCCGTTGCCGCCCCGACCGTAGCCACTATCTCCATGGTCAACGGCGCGGCCGAGAACAAGAAGTTGAGCCGGCCTATCATGTAGACCCCGGCCGTAACCATGGTCGCGGCATGAATGAGCGCAGAGACCGGCGTGGGTCCGGCCATGGCGTCGGGCAGCCAAACATAGAGCGGTATCTGCGCCGACTTGCCGGTGGCCCCGACGAACAGGAACAGCGTGGCAAGGGTCAGCACCGAGACGCCCCAGATGGTGGCCCCATCGAAATCGGCCACGCGCCCGGCCAGCTCGCGGAACACCACGGTGCCGCCGCCGGCCGCTTCGAGGGTCCAATAGATAAGGAAGATACCCAGCATGAAGCCGAAGTCGCCGATACGGTTGACGATAAAGGCCTTGTTACCCGCCGTCGTATTGGTGTGGTCGTTGTGCCAAAAGCCGATCAGCGCCCAAGAACAGAGCCCCACGCCTTCCCAACCCACGAACATGATGAGCAGATTGTCGCCGAGCACCAAGGTCAGCATCGCGAAGGTGAACAGGTTGAGCAGCGCGAAGAAGCGCCAGGCCGCCGGTTCCTCGTCCATGTAACCGTACGAATAGATATGGATAAGGCTTCCGATGCCGGTCACCACCAAAATCATCACGGCCGAGAGCGGGTCGAGCTGGAAAGCGATATCGACGTTCATTCCGCCCAGATGTATCCACGGCATCACGTGGTCGATGAACAGGCGCTCGGCGGCCGGAAGGGCCTTTAGCTCGAAAAAGCCGCGAACGGACAGCCCGAAGCTCGCCAGCGGCAGCAGGCATGCGATGAGCGCCACGCCCGCGCGTCCGAAGCGTTTCTGGATGCGGGTGCCGAGCAAGAAGTTGATTGCAGCGCCCACCAGCGGAAGGAAGGGTATCCACCTGAGCATGGTGGTCCCGTGGGTAATCACTTCGTGGGCCTGGTGCTCGATGATCACGCCCGTCTCATCCCTTCAGCGTCGTCATTTCGGCGACGTCGATGGTGCCGAAGCGCCGGTAGATACCCAGCACTATGGCCAGACCGATGGCGGCCTCGGCCGCAGCCAGCATGATAACGAAGACCGAGAAGACCTGGCCGTCATAACCGCCGGCCGAGTACTTCGAGAAGGCTATGTAATTGACATTGGCGGCGTTGAGGATGAGCTCGATGCCCATCAACACCCCTATCGAGTTGCGCCGGGTAAGAACGCAGAACAGCCCGAGGCTGAACAACACAGCACCCACCACCAAGTAGTGTTCGAGCGATATATCGGCCAGCGCGGCGGTCACGATGTGCCCTCTCCCCCTTCGACCACTTCCTTGCGCGAGAGCACCACGGCACCGACCAGCACTACCAGCAAGACCAAGGAGGCCAGCTCGAAGGGCAGCACGTACTGGCCCAGGAAGGCGTTGCCCACCCCGTAGGTCGATGACTCTACGGCGGGTTCGCTGGCCTCGTGCCAGGCCACACCGTCAAAGGCCTTGTAGAGGAGCGCGAACAAGCCGGCCGCAATGGCCAACGCGGCCGGACGCCCGACACTGCGGTTGGACACCTTGATGTCGGCTATCTGGTGGGTGAGCATGACCGCAAAGAGCGTTAGCACTAGCACCCCGCCGACGTAGACCAGGACCTGCACACCGGCCACGAAGTCGGCACCGAGGAGGACGTAGAGGCCGGCCACGCCGACAAAGGAGAACATCAGCGAAAGCGCCGAGTAGATGATGTTCGACGAGAAGGCCACGCCGGCGGCGCCGAGCACGGCTAGGCCGGCGAGCAAATAGAACGCACCTGTCGCAAGCGAGACCCCTTCCACCGTCAGTCCAGTTCCTTGTTCCCGGCTCAGTTGCCGTCCGACTCGGCGAACTCGCCCACATAGCGTAGTCCACGCTCTAGGATTGGTATGATGGCCGGGTCGTCCTCGCCGCTCTTTTTGGGCTTGTAGGCCGGCACTGGCACCTTTACGTAACGGCGGACCATGCTCTCGAGCGAGTAATCGGCTCCCTCAAACTCGCGCGTATGGTGAATGGAGCCCGTCGGGCAAGGCTCCGAACAGAGCCCGCAATACATGCACTTGGCCAAATCGATATCGAAGCGCTCAAGCGTCATCCGCTTGGTCGCCTTGTCCTTGGGGGCCCCGATAACGATGCAATCAATAGGACAGGCGCGCTCGCAGGCCAGACACCCCGTGCATATCTCGAGATCCACCTCGAGAATGCCGCGATAACGATACGGAAGCGTGTCCTGCACCCGTATCGGCATACGGTCGGGGTACTGCACCGTGAAGGGCTTGCGGAAGAAATGCGAGAAGGTAATCGCCAGACCCTCGAAAATGCTCGTGGCCGAACCGACTATGTTGCCTAGGTAAGCTCTCACCAGTGCCTCACAGTGCGGTTGAATATTCGAGCGCCCGTGCGCGCTTCAAGTGGAAGCGCACGCGCCAGAAAAAACGTAGAAGGACAAGACCGACAAGGCCCGCCATCGCGTAGCGCATGGGCTGGGCGGCGCCGTCAGGGACCACAACCATCACGGTTGCCGTTCCGAGCACGGTCAGCAATCCGAGCGGCACCAGGTACTTCCAACAGGCCGACATCAACTGGTCGACACGAACACGCGGAAGGGTGGCGCGCACCCACATCGCCACGAAGGCCCAAAAATAGGATTTGAGAAAGAAGACCCCGAACTGCGCCGCTGTCAGCACAACGACGTTGTCGGTGAAGGCCGGTACCTGCCAGCCGCCCATGTATAGGGTCGCGACCAGGGCGCCGATGAGATAGAGGTTGCCCCACTCGGCCAGAAAGAACAGCAGCGAGCGCATCCCACTGTATTCGGTCGCAAAGCCCGCGACCAGCTCGGACTCCGCCTCGGGCAGGTCAAAGGGAGTGCGGTTACCTTCGGCCAGCGCGGCCACGAAGAACAGGATGAAGGCAGCCAGCGAGAACGGGCTGTGGAACATGTGCCATGTCCACGGCTGCCAGCCCTGCGCCGCGATTATCCCCTGCATCGAAAGCGTTCCGGAAAGCAGCACGGCGGGAAAGATTGAGAGACTGGCGGGGATCTCGTAACTGATTATCTGGGTCGCCGAACGTATGCCGCCGAGCATCGACCACTTGTTGTTCGAAGACCAGCCGGCCACGAGTATCCCGACCACCACCAACGAGGTCATCGCGGTGATGTAGAGTATGCCGATGTTGAGGTCGGCGATTATGAGTGGGCCCGCAAAGGGCACGGCGACGAAGGCGGCCACAAAACCGACCACGACGACATAGGGCGCGATACGGAACAACAGCGGGTCGGCCGCGGCCGGAACGATGTCTTCCTTGAGAAGACTCTTGAGCCCATCGGCAAGCCACTGGAGAAAGCCCTGTGGCCCGACCCGGTTGGGTCCGATGCGCGACTGTATGCGCCCCCAGACCCTGCGCTCGAGCCAACTGGTCACGCCGGCCACCGGAAGCACGAACCCGAACACTACTATGGCCCCCGCCGTGACCATGCCGCCCAGATAGAGCGCTTGGCGCAGCAGCGGTGCGACGTCCTCGCCGATCAGGGTGTCAAGAAAAGCCTGCATCAGCGATCCACCTCGGGCGCGACGATATCGAAGCTGGCTATCACCGCCACCAGGTCAGCAATCATCAGGCCATAGGCGAGCGAATCGATTATCGACATGGCGGCGAACGAGCCCGTGCGCACGTGCACCCGGTAAGGATACTCGCTGCCGTCGCTCACGATGTACCAGCTCATGTCACCGCGCGCGCTTTCTACACGTATGTGGGTGTCGCCTGCGGGCGGTTTGAAGTTTCGCGGAACCTTGGCGATTACCGGCCCATCGGGAATCTGCTCGATGGCCTGGCGGAGTATCTTCGCCGATTCGCGGCATTCGTTGATGCGAACCATGTAGCGGTCCCAACAGTCGCCGACTGTGCCCTGCTCTCCGGTCCCGACCGGAACGTCGAAGTCGAAGTCCTCGTACACGCTGTATGGACGGTCCTTGCGCAGGTCGTAGCGCACGCCGCTGCCGCGCAGGTTGGGACCGACAAGGTTGTAGGCCTTGGCCATATCGGCGCTCACCACGGCCACGTTGCCCAGGCGCTCGGTATATATCTTGTTGTAAGACAGCAGGCTGTTGATCTCGTCGAGGACCGGCTCGAAGTGGTCGAGATAACCCAGCACCTTCTCGGCGTAACCCGGGGGCAGGTCCCAGGCCACTCCGCCTATCCTCATGTAGTTGAAGGTCAGACGCGCCCCGCAAAGCTCCTCGAGAAGGTTGTTGATCATCTCACGCTCGCGCAGCGCGTGGGTGAACGGCGTCATCGCGCCTATGTCCATGCCGGTGGTGCCGATGCCGAGCAGATGGCTGCAGATACGGCCCAGCTCGGCGGCGATGACACGACAGTATTCACCACGGCGCGGGACCTCGATATCTGCCAGGGTCTCGGCGCACATGCCCCAGGCCTGGTTGCAGGTCATGGCGGCCACGTAGTCGACACGGTCGGTGTAAGGCATGAACCCGTGCCACCCGACCTTCTCGGCTATCTTCTCGATGGAGCGGTGGAGGAAGCCTATGTCGGGAATGGCCCGGCGCATGACCTCGCCGTCGGCCTTTACGATGAAACGCAGCACCCCATGCGTGCTCGGGTGCTGCGGACCCATGTTGAGGGTCATCTCTTCGGTCCCCAGACCGCTTCCCTCTACTTCAACCTCTATCATCGTCAGTTCTCAGTGGCCGTTCAGTTCCGGCCCGGCACGTCGAGAATGCTCTCGCGAACGGTGGATATTCCGTGATACTCGGGCGCCTCGACGTAGTCCTTGCGCAGCGGATACCCGACCCAGTCGTCGGGCAGCAGGATACGCCTGAGGTCGCTATGACCGGCGAACTCTATGCCCAAAAGGTCGTAGACCTCGCGCTCGAGCCAGTTGGCCGCGGGCCAGCTGGCCTCGACGGTGTTTACCGACGGTGCGTTGCGGTCCGCATTTACCTTGAGCACCAACGAGTGGTCGTGCTCGTAGGAGTAAAGGTCATAGACCACCTGGATGTGACCCTTGTCCGGATAGTCGATACCGCTGAGGTTGGACAGACAATCAAAGGCCGTACCGGCCTCATTCTTTAAGAACTCGGCAACCTTGTCGATGGCATTTGCGTCGACCTCGATGTGCCGGTCGAACGCGCCCTCGACGACGGGACCGACCGCCGCGTCGTAGCTCACCGCGAGCTTCTTCTGTATCTCGCCTATGTCCATGTAGGGATAGCGCCGGCCGCGGGGCTCAGACGGCCTGGATGCGGGGGGCGTCCGAACGCACCAACCACTTCTCCTTCATCATCTTCTTCTGAAGCATGAGAAGACCTTCGGTCAGCGCCTCGGGGCGCGGAGGACAGCCGGGTATATAAACATCCACGGGGATAATCTTGTCGACCCCGTCACAGACCGAGTACGCGTTCTGGAACAGGCCGCCGCAATTCGCGCAGCTCCCCATCGACACGACGTACTTGGGGTCGGGCATTTGGTCGTAAAGCACCTTGGTGCGAAGCGCCATCTTGAGCGTTAGCGTGCCGGCCACAATCATCAGGTCGGACACCCTGGGGGTGGCCCGAGGCGCCATGCCGAAACGTTCGAGGTCGGAGCGTGGGCCACCGGTCTGCATCATCTCGATGGCGCAGCAGGCCAACCCGAACAGCATGTACCAAAGCGAGGATTTGCGCGTCCAGTTGAGAAGTTCGTCAATCTTGGTGGTAAGCACCATCTCGGGGACTGAGTTTATAAGCGACATCGGTTGGTTCTCCTGGAAGGCCGCTACCTCAGACCTGCCCGGGCTCGGGCCCGGTGGGTCCGGTGACGACCCGTTTTACCCAAGCGAGGTCGCCCTTGGACCAGACGTAGACCAGCCCTACGGCCAGCACCAGAACGAAGATGCCGATCTCGGCCAGGGCGAATAAGCCGCGTCCATCGGCCACCCAGTCGCGGAACACCGCCGCCACCGGATAGATGAAAGCAACCTCGACATCGAAGACCACAAAGATAATAGCGACCAGGTAAAAACGGATATTGAAGTTAATCCAGGAGTCGCCGCTGACCTCCTCACCGCATTCGTAGGTGGTGAGCTTCTTCCTCTCGGGGTTGGACGGACGCAGCAGCGCGCCAAGACCCATCATGAGGCCGCAGAGCACTAGGCCCAGGGCTAGGAAAATGAGGACGTTCGCGTAGTCGAAATACACAGAAACCCGTGAATATCCAAGTGTTTTGGTAACACCCGCCCTCTATGATGTCAAACTTTCACAGGCCCGGTTCCATGCGACAGGCTGATGAACACTTGCCGGCTGATTAAGCGTTGCTACTTCTTTTTAGTTATCGGGTACAAGCAGCCGTGAGCCTGGCCTGCCACCCTCGAAGACGCTGAAACCGATACCGAACACGGACCCGAGGCGTTCGGCGCTAAGCACCTCGGCGCTGTCACCCACGGCCACCGCGCGCCCGCCATCTATCAGCAGCGCACCGGAGAAGTAGCGGGCGGCTAGGTTGAGGTCGTGGAGGACGGCAACGATGGTCATACCGCGCTCGCGGTTGAGGCGCGCGAATAGCTGGTAGAGGCGCGCCTGTTGTTTGACGTCGAGGAACGCGGCCGGCTCGTCTAGCAACAGCAGTTCGGGCTCCTGGGCCAGCGCGCGGGCCAGAGCCACCCGTTGCCGCTCGCCGCTGGAGAGCGCGTCGAATGTCCGGCTGGCTAGGTCCTCGACCCCGGTCGAGGCCATCGCGCGAGTCGCGACCTCGAGGTCATGGTCGCTCTCCAGGCGAAAGCCCTCCACATGCGGCGCACGTCCCATCAACACGACCTCGAGAACCGTGAAGGGAAAGCCAAGCGGGCCGTGCTGGCCGAGCATCGCCAGACGGCGAGCCAGCAGCCCGGGCCCGACCTTGGAAGGAACCATGCCGGCGACCTCGACGCTTCCCCTGTCGGGCACCAGTGAGCCGGCGAGCAGTTCGAGCAGGGTGCTCTTGCCCGCACCGTTCGGCCCGACAATGGCCAACATATCGCCGGCATCGACGGTGAACGTGACATCCTCGATGCCACGGCCACTGTCAGCGTGGCTAAAGCCGAGTCCTTCAGTGCGGATGGCCGCCTGTGTCAAGCCGCTCACCCCGACCACCTGCTTTCCTCTGGTGGCCGTCGGCGCAGCAGATAGACGAAGTAGGGTCCGCCGGTCATCGCGGTAAGCGCACCCACCGGAAGCTCGATCGGCGCGAACAGCGAACGGGCTGCCGCATCGCAAAGGACCAGAAAGGCGGCACCGCCCAAAAAGGCCGCCGGCACCAACAGTCTGTTGTCGGCACCCAGTAGACGTCTGAGCATGTGGGGAACGATTAGGCCCACGAAGGTAATAACACCGGTGAGCGCGACCACGGCACCGACTATCAGGGACGAAGCGGTGAACACGCGGCGCCGCGTGCGTTCCAGATCGACGCCGAGCCGCTCGGCGTCACGGTCGCCGAGCACAAGGAGGTTAAGCCGTGGCGCTTCGGCAACCAGCAGCGCGCAACCCAGACCGACCAGCAGCGCGACCAAGGCTATGACCGAATAGGAGTGGATGGCGATGCCGCCCATGAGCCAGAACACAATCGATTGAGCGCGTGTTACATCGACCAGGGAATTGATGAGCATGATGAGCGCGGCCGCAAAGGTGTTAAAGATGACCCCCACCAGTATCTGGCTGTAGGGGTCCAAGCGCCCACGCACCAAAGAGAGCCGGTATACCAGCGCGCTCGATGCCGCCGCACCGCCGAAGGCCACGAGCGGAACGGCGGCCGGGTGTAAGAGCCAGGGAAGGAAAGCCATCGAAGCGACTGCGGCCAGGGCGGCCCCGCCCGAGACCCCGATGATGTCGGGGCTGGCCAAGGGATTGCGCAACATCGGCTGGAGAGCGGCACCGGAGGCCGACAGCGCCCCGCCCACCAGGGCGGCCAGCAACACCCTGGGAAGACGAACGTGTGTAAGGATAAGCCGGGCCGAGTCGCCGGCCGTGCCGGCCGCACCGAGGTCGAGACGAGTGGCACCGAAGATGAGTCCGGTGGCTGCCGCAGCCGCCACCACGACCACCAACATCGTCAAACCGGCGGCCATCCTCGACCCGGTGAGCCTGAACGGTGCGCCCGTCATTTGGCCCCTATCATTTCGGCCAGTCCCCGGGCGGCCTGACCGAGGCGTGGCCCGGGACGGGCGTAGAGTCCGGTATCGGGAGCATGGACGCGCCCGCCGGCCACCGCCGGCAACTCGTCGTGGTCTCGCCAGGCCTTGAGGGCGGCGGTCGACCCCACGCCATCCATGGAAAGGTCTATGATGACCTCGGGTGCCGAGGCCACCAGGAACTCCCATGCTACCCGTGGCCAGGGACCGCCGGCCGCTGTGGCAATGTTGTCGCCGCCGGCCAGCTCTATGAGTTCTCCGAGATAACTGTCCGGGCCGGCAAGGACCAAGGGACGCCTGGTAAGGACCAGCGCCACACGCGGCCTGCTCTGTTCGGTACCGGCACCGGGTAAGGCGGCAAGCTCGGCATCGAGGCGGGCCAGCAGGCGCCCGGCCTCCGGCCCCATTGCCAGGCGGCTGCCCAAGCGGGCAATGGCATAGCGCAGGTCTGCGATGGTCCCCTCGCCCACGACCTCGACCGCCACACCGGCCCTGATGAGCGCCTCGACGGCGTTACGGTTGCCGGGACTTGGCGGGGTTATGACCAGGTCGGGTTCGAGCGCCAGAACGCTCTCTACCACCGGCAAAAGGAAGCTTCCGACCCTTGGAAGGCCCGCGACCTCGGGCGGATGATCACAGTGGTCCGATACGCCCACCACGTACGGTCCGGCGCCCAGCGCAAAAAGGACCTCGGTCATCGAAGGGGCCAGTGATACCAGCCTTAGAGCGACCTTGTCACCCCCAATCGAGGGGGTGGGCCGGGACGCTGCCGGGGCCCCGGAAGGGGCCGTCGAGGAACCCGGGACCGTTCCGGCCCCGGCCGCAAAACTGCCTGCCGCAAGGACTACCGCGAGCACCCCACCTGCGCCTAGCCTCCTCGTTCGAGCCAAAGTTGTTTCCACTGGTCAGGACCGCCGCCGCGATGTTAACCTCGTGAATGAAAGGGCATCTTTGCCGTCTCTTGATGGTGAGGCCCCTCACGGAGAGGAAGTTTCTCCTCCTTTTTCTTCCTCTCCGGTCCTCGCCGGGCAGTGGGTCCCCCTCCGCTGCCCGGCACCTTTTTATGGGCCCTGTCCAATACTGGCCACCACAGCCTCTGCGAGACTTAAAAGAGGGGCCGGAAACAGCCCCAGAACGACCGTGGCCAGGGCCGCAGCCCAGGTCGTAATCGCCAATAAGGGCCGCCGGGCCGGGCCTTCCCCGGCCAGGCTGGCCGGGGCCTCCTCAAAGTACATGGCCCGAACAACACCCAGATAATAGGCAGCCGAAATGACCGTATTTATGACCGCCACGACCACCAGACCGGTCAGGCCGGCCTCGAGGACGGCCGCGAACAGGTAGAACTTGCCCATAAAGCCGGCCAACGGCGGGAAACCGGTGAGCGAGAGCATGGCCAGAGTCATGACCATGGCCAGGCCGGGCCGCCTCCGGGCCAGACCCGACAGGCCGGCCAGGCTGTCGCCACCAGCCCGTCCCGAACAGACCGAAATCAGCACGGTAAAGGCCGCGGTGTTCATGGCCGCATAGGCCATCAGATAGAAGAACAACGCCGAGGCACCCGCCAGTGACCGACTCGCGGCCACCGCGGCCAGACCCATGAGCAGATAACCGGTATGGGCGATGGCCGAGTAGGCCAGCATCCGCTTCATCGAGCTTTGCCGGAGAGCCGCGATGTTGCCGACGGTCATCGTGATGGCGGCTAGTGCCCAGAGCACTGTCCCCAGCTCGGACCACAAGGGAGCCAACGCAACAACGAAGACCCGCAACAGGGCTATGAAGGCTGCGACCTTGACCGCGGTGGCCATGAACAGCGAGACCGGGGTCGGTGCGCCCTGATACACGTCCGGGGTCCACAGGTGGAAGGGAACTGCGGCTATCTTGAAAGCGAAACCGACCAGAACGAGCGCGACCCCGAGCACGAGGGCCGCTGGGCCGGTCGCCGACAGAGCACCGGCTACAGCGCCAAGCTCGGTGCTACCGGCCGCGCTATAGACCAGCGCTATCCCGTAGACCATCACGGCCGAGGCAAAGGCCCCGAGAAGGAAATACTTGACTGCGGCCTCGTTGCCGCCCCGGTCCCCTCTCCACACCCCGGCAAGCACGTAGACCGCTATGGACATCGTCTCGAAGCCGAGAAAGAGGACGATAAGCTCGGTGGCCGAGACCATGATGAGCATGCCGACCAGCGCGAACAGCAGGAGAGCAAAATATTCCTCGGCAGTGTCGGCCTCCGAGACCACCAGATCACGAGCGGCCGCGGTGGAAGCGGCGGCCAACACCGCCAGCAAGAGGGTGCCGTAGACGGCCAGCGGGTCTGCGAGGAGAACGCCGCCGAAAGCCGCCGCCGGACCCTGACTGGCCGCCGTGGCAGCAACAGCGGCCAGGCCCAGCAATGCCACGGTGGCCGGGCGCGTCCTGGCCCCGGAACCCGAGAACACCTGGACCAGCAGCGCGACCACCGCCGAAACGGTTGCCACAAGGACCGGAACCACCGGTGCCAGCGCCCCGACGTTCATCAGCGCCCTACCCTCCGAGCCGCGTCCGTACCGGCGGCTACCGTGGCCATGGTGCGGGCCACCGATGCCTCCATGGTCCTCAGGAAGGGCCGTGGATAGACGCCCATGATGATAATTAGAACGACCACGGGGACGAGCACGCCGAACTCACGGCGCGACAGGTCCAGCAGCCGGGAGTTCTCGGGCCGTGTTAGCGGACCGAACATCACACGCTGGAACATCCGCAGCATGTAGGCGGCGCCAAGCACGATACCGAGCAGCGCCACACCCGCGGCCACAGGCATGGAACGAAAAGCCCCGACCAGAATCAGGAACTCGCCGACAAAACCGTTCAGACCAGGCAAACCGATGGAGGCCAACGTGACCACCAGGAACAAGGCCCCGAGCACCGGCATCTGCTGCCAGAGCCCACCGAAGTCCTCGATGCGGCGGGTATGACAGCGCTCGTAGAGCATGCCGACCACCATGAACAGCGCGCCGGTCGATAGCCCGTGAGCCAGCATCTGAAAGACCGCGCCCTGGACACCGACGACCTCCATGGAGGCAAGACCGAGCATGACGAAACCAAGGTGGCTGACCGAAGAGTAGGCAACCAGCTTCTTGAGGTCGGTCTGGGCCATCGCGACCAGGGCCCCGTAGACGATGCCTATGACCGCCAACAGCGCCACCAGCCCCGCCGCTCCGGTTGCGGCCTCGGGGCAGAGCGGCCAGGCCAGACGAAGGAAACCGTAGGTCCCCATCTTCAAGAGCACACCGGCCAGTATCACCGAGCCCCCGGTGGGCGCCTCGACATGCGCGTCGGGCAACCAGGTGTGCAGCGGCCACATCGGCACCTTGATAGCGAAGCCCAGGAAGAGGGCGGCAAAGATGAACAGTTGCGTCTGGCGTTCCAGCCCCAGGGCGTAGAGGTCGGGAAGAGCGAAGCTCATCTGACCGGTCACCTGATGATGCTCGACCCCGAGCCACACAAACGCGGCCAGCATGGGCAGACTCCCGGCCAGGGTGTAGAGAATGAACTTGACCGCCGCATGGACCCGGCGCTCGCCTCCCCACACGCCTATGATGAGGAACATCGGCACCAGCATCAGTTCCCAAAAGACGTAGAACAGGACCAGGTCGAGGGCCGCCAAGGTCCCAAGCATCGTTGTTTCCAAGAACAGCATGGCCACGAGGTAACCTTTGAGCCGCACCTGGATGGAATCGCCGGCGACGACCAGGACCAGAGGAACCAGGAAGGTCGTTAGCAAGACCAGGAGCAAGGATATGCCGTCTATCCCGACGAAATAGCTGACCCCAAAGCTCGGTATCCACGCCGCCCGTTCCACCATCTGAAAGCCGCCGTCGGCGGGGTCGAAGCGTGCCCAGGCCAAAATCGCCAAGGCCAGCGGCACAAGCGAGACCGCAACGGCGGTCCTGCGCATGGTATCGCGGGCCACCGACGGTACCGTGGCAACCAGCAAAGCACCGACGGCGGGGGCAAAGACCATCAGGCTGAGGCCGGTCATCTAGAACGAACCTCCCTTCCAGACCGCAAGCACCAGCAGGGCCGAACCGATTAGGACGGCCAGTGCGTAATCGCGGAAGCGGCCGCTGGCCAGACGCCGGACCGGCTCGGCAAGACCGGCGACCAACGCGGCCAGACCCTCGACCGAGCGGTCTATGAGTGCGACATCCACGCGCCGCCACAAGGCCTCGGCCGCAGACATGAGCGGCGCCGCCAAGGCGCGAAGATAGAACCGGTCGATTGAGTAGGCCCCCTCGGCCGCGCGGTAACAGGGGCCGAGCGCGCCGGCCACGCGCCGGTCGCTGTCGGGTCCGTGCCGGTAGAGCCGCCAGGCCACCAATGCGGCCACCAGCACGGCCGTTACCGAGGCCGCCATCAGGGAGACCTCGGTCATGTGCGAGAGGTGGACCGGGTGGGCAACGGCGGCCAGGACCGGTGCCAAGAAATGGAATATGGCCTCGTTGCCGTACAGGAGAGGCGGCACGCCCAAATAACCGCCGACGGCCGCAAGAACGGCCAACACTACCAAGGGAATGCTCATCGTCGGCGGCGATTCACCGACCCCGTCGAAGATCTCAGGGGCCGTGCGCGGGCTGCCGAAGAACACCAACACCACCAGCCGGGTCATGTAGAAGGCCGTGAGCATCGCTCCCAGCAGACCCACCCCCCACAGCAGCGGGCCACCCGAGGCAAAGACCGCGGCCAGTATCGCATCCTTGGAAAAGAAACCGGCAAGACCGGGAAAACCGGCAATGGCGGCGGTGGCCACCACAAAGGTGACCGTGGTCACCGGCATCGCCCGGGCCAGACCGCCCATCCGGTGAATGTCCTGTTCCTCGTCGAGAGCGTGAATGACGCTGCCGGCCCCCAGGAACAGCAAGGCCTTGAAAAACGCGTGGGTCACCAGATGGAACACGGCCGCACCGAAGGCACCGACCCCGAGCGCCATGAACATATAGCCGAGCTGGCTGACCGTCGAGTAGGCCAACACCTTCTTTATGTCGTTCTGGGTGCAGGCCACGGTCGCGGCCAGCAATGCCGTGGCCGCACCGACCACGGCGACAACGGTCATCGCCGCAGGCGCGGCCACGTAAAGGGCCGAGAGCCTGGCGATCATATAGACCCCGGCCGTCACCATGGTCGCGGCATGGATGAGCGCCGAGACCGGAGTGGGGCCGGCCATGGCGTCGGGCAACCACACGAACAGCGGCAACTGCGCCGATTTCCCGGTGGCTCCGGCAAACAGCAACAGCGCGACGACAAGTGCGACCACGGGAGGAAGCGTCGCCGCAGCGGCGTTTATGGTCTCGAAACGGAAGCTCGGAGTGCCGCTGTCGGCAAGTGCCAGGTAGAGAACGAGAGCGCCCAGTATGAAGGCCGCATCACCGATGCGGTTGACGATAAAGGCCTTGCGTCCGGCCGAGGCCTTCTCATGGTCGGTGTACCAGAAACCGATTAGCAGATAGCTGCAAAGCCCCACGCCCTCCCAACCGACGAACATGAGCACCAGATCGCCGGCCAGGACCAACAGCAGCATCGCCGAGGTAAAGAGGTTGAGGCAGGCAAAGTAGCGGGCATGGCCGCGGTCGTGGGCCATGTAACCGGTCGAATAGACATGGATGAGAAAGCCGACCCCGCTAACCACCATGCACATCACCGCGGCCAGCCGGTCGAACACCAAGGTGACGTCGACCGTGAGTCCGGGCACCGAAATCCAGGTGTAGACCTGATCGACGAGGGTGCCGGCGGCCAGCAGGTCGGAGAAGGCCCTGGCCGATAACACAAAGCTCCCGAGAACGGCCAGACAGGCCAGTCGTGAGATGCTGCGCTTGCGCAGATAGTCACCCCGGGTCGCAAACAGAAGGAAACCCGCCAGCGGCAAGAGCACTATCCAGCGAAGATAGGAGACCTCTACCACTTGAGAAGCTCCAAGCGGTCCGAGTCGAGGGTCTGACGCACACGGAAGACGGCCAGGATGATGGCCAGCCCGACCGCGGCCTCACCCGCGGCCACGGTCATAACGAAGAAGGCGATTGACTGTCCCCCCATCAAGCCGAACGAATTCGAACCGGTCACAAACGCGAGGTTGGCCGCATTGAGCATCAGTTCGATGCACATGAAGGCCACGATGATATTGCGGCGCAGGACCACACCGACCGCACCCACCGAGAACATGGCCGCGCTTAACGCGAGAAAGTGCCCTGAACTGACCATCGTGTAAGAAAGCGCCGCCGCTATGCCGCCCTAGCGCTCCTCCGTACCACCCTGTCCGGCCATGACCACGGCACCGACCACGGCCACGAGCAGGAACACCGAGGTTAGCTCGAACGCGACGATATGCTCTTTGAACAACACCCGGCCGAGAGCCTTGGCGCCACCGAACCCTTCGACGGCTTGCACGGTCGCCTCGGGGAAGGCGCCGACCAATAGCGCCACCGAACCGGCAGCAAGGACCGAACCGGCAACAAGAGTGGCAACGAGGTGCGTCTTGCGCACCGCCACGGGCGGTTCGCCGTCGGCCCCGAGCAACATGATGACGAACAGGAACAGGACCATCACCGCGCCGGCGTAGACGATGATCTGGAGCGCGGCAACCAAGTGGGCGCCCAAAGCGATGTAAAGCACGGCCACGAGGAACAGGGTGGCCACCAGGCTCATCGCGCCGCGCACGGGGTTACGTGCGACCACGACCCCGAGCGCTCCGGCAAGGGTCAGGGCCGCAAGCGGGTAGAACAACAGCGGACTCACGCGGGCTGCCCCCACAGGAGAACCACGAGCGCGGTCAGCAGGAGATTGGCAAGCGCCAAGGGGATCAATCCCTTCCACCCCAAATCCATCAACTGGTCATAGCGAAAGCGCGGTAACGTCCACCGCAGCAGTATTTGCAGCCAGCACAGGAAGAGCACCTTCACGGTGAAGGCGGCCAGCTGCAGAAGGGTAACCACCCACGGCGCGACGGCGACCGTGGCCATTCCGGGAAAATTCCAACCGTCGGTGGACAGGAAGGGAACTTGCCAGCCGCCGAAGAACAGCGTGGCCGACAGACCCGCCACCATCACGACCTCGGCAAAATCGGCGAGCATGAAGGCCGCCTGCTTGCCCCCCGAGTACTCCGTGAAATACCCCGCGATAAGTTCCGACTCGGCCTCGGGCAGATCGAAAGGAACACGCTTGGACTCGGCCATCCCCGAAACGAACACGATGAGGAAGGCCAGCGGTTGGTAGACGATGCCCCAAGCCGGCACGACGCCGCCTATGTGACGACCCTGGGCACGCACCATCTCCTGCAGGTCGAGGGTGCCGTAACAGAGCACCATCGCGACCAGCGCCATGCCGAGCGCAACCTCGTAGGAGATCATCTGGGCCGCACCGCGGATAGCGCCGAGCAATGCCCAACGGTTGTTGGAGGCCCACCCGGCCAGCACCACGCCGTATACACCCATCGAGACCATCGCGACGACGAAGAGCAGTCCGACGTCGAGCCCGACCGCCCTCATCTCGATATGGCGCCCGCCGACCTCGATGGTGTCGCCGAAGGGAATGGCGGCAAAGGTGACCAAGGCCGGGAACAGCGCAAGGAAGGGAGCCAAGGTATGCAGAAAACGATCGGCGCCGTCGGGCCGGAAGTCTTCCTTGGTGAACAGCTTGATCGGGTCGGCAAGCAGAGTGTTGACGAATCCGAGGTTTATGGGGAGCAGGCCGAAAATGCTGGCGCGGTTTGCGCCGAAACGGTTCTGTATAAGCGCGCTGCCCTTACGCTCGACCCACAACAGGAAGGCCGACATCTGGAGTATCGCGAATATCGCGATGAAGGCACGCAGCGCGGCTATGTGCCAGTCGGCCACCTCAGAGCTCTTCTTCGAGCCGGTCGATCAGTTCGAGGACGGACGCGACATCGAGGTTCTCCACATAGCGATCGTCGAGCTGGAGCATCGGGGCCGTGCCGCAAGAGGCAAGACATTCGACCGTGTCGAGCGAGAAGTGCATGTCCGGAGTCGTCTCGCCGGGTCGGATGGCCAAGCGCCGCCGGACCGCCGAAACTATGGCATCGGCTCCACGCAACCTGCACGACAGATTGGTACAGACCTGGATATGGTGCCGCCCCATAGGGCGGGTGTAGTACATCGTGTAGAAGCTGGTGACGCCCTCGACCCAGGAATGCGGAAGCTCCATCAAGCGGGCCACGTAGGCCTCGACCGCCGGGCTTATCCAGCCGAACTCGCGCTGGGCCAACCACAACACCGGCATAAGCGCGGCCCGGCGCACCGGGTAGTGACCGAGTATCCGTTCGTACTCAGCGACGGCCTCGGGGCTAAAGGCCAGCCCGTCGATGCCCGCGGCCGCGGTATCTTGTGTCCCGTTGTCCGCCACGCTCCTGCCCGCCGCCTCAGCGGTCACACTCGCCGCCGATCATATTGACCATGCCGAACACCGCCACGAGGTCGGACACCATGTGGCCCTTTACCATCTCTTCGAGGGCCGCCATGCCGTAGAAACAGGGTGGACGCACGTGGACGCGGTAGGGGCGCCCGGAACCATCGCTTACGAGATAGAAACCGAGTTCGCCGTTGGCCGCCTCTCCGGCAAAGTATATCTCGCCGGCCGGGACCCGGGTTCCTTCTATCACCAATTTGAAATGCGACATCAGGCCTTCGATAGAACCGTGGACCTCGGCCTTGTCCGGTAGCGTCACCTTCGGGTCGGCTATCGACACCGGCCCGGGCGGCATGCCGGCTGTGGCCTGTTCAATGAGCCCCAAGGACTCGCCTATCTCCTCCACACGCACGGCGAAGCGGTCGTAGTTGTCACCCTTGGTGCCGACCGGGACCTTGAAGTCAAAACGGTCGTAGCCCATGTAGGGCTCGTCCTTGCGCAGGTCGCGCTTGATGCCGGTCGCGCGCAGCAACGGACCTGTCAGCCCGTAGCTCACCGCGTCGGCGGCCGAAATGATGCCTATGCCCGCCATCCGGTCGAGGAAGATGCGGTTGCGCTCGAGCAGGCGTTCGCTGTCGCCGACAAGCGAGCGAACCTTGGCGAGCACCCCGGTAACGGTCCCGGCAAATCCTTCGGGAAGGTCGGCGGCCAAGCCGCCGATGCGGCCGTAGCTCACGGTCACGCGCGCACCGGTGACCTGGTTGACCAGGTTGTAAAGCAGCTCGCGCGCTTCGATGAGATAGAACCCAACGGTGACCGCTCCCAGTTCGGTGGCGGCCATGCCGAGACATGTGAGGTGGTCGGTCACCCGCGAGACCTCGGAAAGTAGCACGCGGATATAAGAGCAACGCTCGGGCACCTCGATGCCAAGCATCCGCTCAACGGCCTCGGCGAAGATGAAGTCGTTAATCAGCGGCGAGGCGTAGTTGAGCCGGTCGCAGTAGGGAATGCACTGGGCCCAAGTCCCCTGCTCGCACATCTTTTCGAAACCACGGTGCAGATAACCCACCTCGGTATCGCAGGCCATGATGGTCTCGCCGTCGAGCCTCAGGTTGAACTTGATGGTCCCATGGGCGGCCGGATGGGAAGGGCCCATCTGCAACTCCATGACCTCGCCGGTGGGTTCGGGCAGGCCGCTCACAGTCCGTCCTTGGAGGGCCATGGGTCGGCTATCGGGTCGCGTTCGGCGACCAGTGGCTGCCGCTTGTCCACGGGGTAGGACTTGAGCAAGGGACTCCCCTCAAAACCCTCGTACATCAGAATGCGCCTGAGGTCGGGATGCCCGTCGAAACGTACCCCAAACATGTCGTAGACCTCGCGCTCGGCCCACCCAGCCGCCTTCCACAGCCCGGTAACCGTCGGCACGGCCGGGTCCTGGCCGGTCAACCTAGTCTTGACCGTCAAGCGCCGCCCGCTGGTCAGTGAGCAGATGTTATAGACGACATCTATCCCGCCCTCGGTGGCCAGCCTGTCGACGGCGGTTATATCAACGAGCATGTCGTAGGCCTGGCCCGGGTCGTCTCGCAGAAAACCTAGCACTGCTGCAACCGATGCCGCCTCGACCGTCAGGACCGGAGTGCCGAAGGAGTTGGCCAGCGTTGGCCGGGCGCCTTGTACGGCGCGGCCAACGTCTTCGTTTAACGCCACTCGAGGGCTCCTTTACGCCATGCGTACACAAAACCGACCGAGAGTATCCCGATGAACATCGCCATTTCGACAAAACCGAACAGACCGAGCTCGCGGTAGAGAACGGCCCACGGGTACATGAACACGACCTCGACATCGAAAACGATGAACAGGATGGCGACCAGATAGAACTTGACCGAGAACCTGGCCCAGGCCGTACCCGTAGGCGGGCTTCCACATTCGAAAGTCTCGCCTTTGGCGGCCGTCGAAAGGGCCGGACGCGAACCGATGATGCGGTTCAACGAAACAATGACCCCAACGATGAGCGCGGCTACTGCGAAGGAGAACAGTACGCCCAGGTACTGCGACATCAGCGGGCACTTGTGGCCAGTTCCAGGCTGCAAGTCAAAAATGTTAGGCCATAATGGAGCGTTCCGCAGAAGCACCGATGACGAGTTCAGACCCACAGCGCGCCGCTGACATCGCGACCGAACTACTGGCCGCGCGGTGGCCGGGGGCCAAGGTCGTTTCGGTCGCTCGTATCGAGGGCGACGCCTCGGCACGCAGCTATCTCAGGTGCACTATCGCGCCCGCAACGGGCGGCAAAGGAGCGCCAGCGGCGGTCGTGGTGATGTTGGCCGACGGACCCGCGTTGGCAATGTCATCTGCCGAGGTCGGGCCCTTCTCGGAACGGCCGCCGGAGGAAAGTCCCTTCATCAACATCGGGCGCTTCCTGGCCACGCTCACCGACTCGGTGCCCGCGGTCCTGCACAGCAGCCCCGACGGGACCGCGCTCGTAGTCGAGGACGTCGGCGACCTCTCACTGTGGCACGCCGCCAAGCGCCCGGGAGCCGATGTGGAGGGGCTGTTCGGGCGGGCATTGGAAACGCTGGCAACTATCCAACAGGGAGCCGCCTCGGCCAGCCCCGAGCAACGCTCAGACTGCTACGCATTCGCTCATCGGTTCGACGAAAGGCTGTTTGCCTGGGAACTCGACCACTTCATCGAATACGGCCTGGCCTCCCCCCACCAGGACGAGCTCGAGGCCTGCCGTCTGGAACTCGCAGGATTGACCCAACGTTTGGCGGCCATGCCACTGGCCTTGTGCCACCGCGACTATCACGCCTGGAACATCCACCTGCAGAACAGCCGCCCCCGCGTGTTTGATTTTCAGGACGCGCTGGTGGGCCCGGTGATGTACGACGTCGCATCCTTGTTGACCGACCGCACCACACCGCTGATAGTCGACCACGGCATGGAGAAACGTTTGGTCAGCGGTTTCTACGACCGCGTCGGTGCCGCAGCCGGCCAAAGCGTACAGTCCGCGTTGGAGGATTACCGGCTGTTGGGTTTTCAACGAGCGCTAAAGGTCGTCGGTCGCTTCAACTACCTGGCCGAAGAAAAGGGCAAGCGTTCCTACCTCGCAATGCTTCCGGCCATCGTGGCCACAGCAAACCGTTTCGCGGCTGAGAGCGGCGAGTTCCCGGCGACGGTAGAACTGCTCGGGACCCGGGCCAAGGCCGGGCTCACCTCGGACCCCAGCCTGTGAGCACGACGATGGACGGCGTAAAGGGAATGATACTGGCCGCCGGGCTGGGCGAACGTCTGCGTCCGCTTACCGATCGGCTGCCCAAGGCCTTGGTCGAGGTCGGAGGGCGCCCCCTCATCGACCACGCGATAGGCACCATGGCCCGCTCGGGCATCAGCGACGTCATCATCAACCTACACCACCTCGGTGACATGATTGCCGACCATGTCGGCGACGGTAGCGGTCATGGTGTCCGGGTCTCCTACAGCCGCGAAGAACCCTTGCAAGGCAGCGGCGGCGGCATACTGGAGGCCCGCCACCTATTGGGCCAGGGTCCCTGTGTCACCCTCAACGCCGACACCATTATAGATATCGACCTCGTGGAACTCGTCGCCGCGCACCTAAGCCACGATGCAGCGGCGACCCTGGTCGTCCGCAAGGACCCGCAAATGGAAAGCTACGGGATAGTGTCGCTGTGCCCGGACCGGCGCATCGGGCGTTTCCTCGACACCGCCATGCCCGGCTGCAGCTGCGAGCTCGACGACCATATGTTCGCCGGGGTCCAGGTCCTCGGCCCCCGGGTGTTCGACCACATGCCCGCCCAGGGCCCGTTCTCGATAACCAGAACGACCTATCCCGAGATGCTGGCGGCGGGCCAACCGCTGTTCGGCTTCCCCTTCGACGGACCCTGGACAACGGTCGGAACGGCCGACGAGCTAGAGCAGGCCCGCCGGCGATTAGATGGCTGATACTGGACAGCCCGGGACCCGGGCGGCTACCCTTTCAGTTTGATGGGCATCACCATAATACAAAAGAGCGACACCTCGGTGCGCAAGCGCGACCCCAAGGTCGCGCTTGTCCTGGCCGGGGGTGCCGTCACCGGCGGGGCCTTCAAGCTTGGCGGGCTCAAGGCCCTCGACGACTTCCTCATCAACCGCAAGACCACCGATTTCGACCTTTATGTGGGGCTTAGCGCCGGGGCCTTGCTGGCCGCACCCCTGGCCGCGGGCGTCCCGCCCTCGGAGATGCTGCGGGCGCTAGAGGGCCGTTCCGAACAGTTCTCGCGCTTCAAGCCGGCCGACTTCTACTACCCAAACTTCGCCGAGATGCTCTCGAAGCCCTGGGACTTCATGGTCGACCTGACCACTTACCTCCCGGGCCTGGTCGCCGGCCTGGTCTCCCAAGCACCGGACATGCTCGAAAAGATGCGCCCAGCGCTGGCGGCGCTCAGGCGCGAGCCCTCGATGGCCGCCCTCGACGACCTGCTCTCGCCGGTGGCCGATGCGCTAGCCGAACGCCCCGTGCCGCTGCCGACCTCCTACCTGCCCGCTGGCATGTTCGATAACTCCCGCATCGAGCGTTACCTCAGCGCCAATCTCAGCAACAACGAGATGCCCAACGATTTTCGCAAGCTCTTCGAGCTGACCGACAAAGAACTCTACATCGTGGCCATGAACCTCGACACCGCCGAGCGCGCGGTGTTCGGGCACAACGCGGATTCGAGCGTGAGCATATCCGAGGCGGTACAGGCCTCTACGGCCCTGCCGGGTTTCTACCGGCCGGCGCGCATAAACGGGGTCGACTATGTCGATGGTGGCGTTCGGCGCACGGCCAACATCGATGTGGCCATCGAGCACGGCGCCGACCTGGTTATCTGCTACAACCCCTTCCGGCCTTTCTCGAACCGGGTCACCCACAAGTATGTCCCCGAAAAGGGCAAGTTCGTCAGCGAAGGCCGCCCGCTGGCCGAGGACGGCATATTCACCGTCCTAAACCAGGTCTTTAGAACCCTTCTCCACTCACGCATCCAGTATGGACTGCGCGAGTATCAGGACGACCCGAATTTTGCCGGCGACATAATCGTGGTCGAGCCCACCGAGGACGACCCGCACTTCTTCGCCATGAACCCGCTGGCGTTTTGGGAAGGCCCCAAGGCCGGACGCCACGGTTATGAGTCGGTCACAAGTTCGATCGACACCCACTACGACGTGGTCAAGCAGATTCTGCAGTCATACGGGATACTGATGACCAAGCGTGAGGTTCGTGAGGGCCTAAAGCGCATGCAGCGGGCAGCCTTCGCGCACGAGACTAGCGAAGTCCTTTCCCGCAATCTGCCACGCCGTAACCTCGACGTGGCCTGAACCGGCTATCTAGACGAACGCAGCCGGGTGCTGCGATAGTTGGCACCCGGACTTATCTTGCCGAGCACACGCGGGCCGGCGGCACCGGTGATACTGCCCACATTACCGGCCACCCCCCGCAAGGCCAGATGGCCCAGGACCGCAAAGGCGCCAGCTTCGACAAAGAGTGGGTCGAAGCCACGGATGTCGGTCGTGGCGACACTGACGCCGCCAAGCTCGGCAACGAGCATGGCCATCAGGGTCTGGTTCAACGCGCCGCCCCCGCAGACCAGCACTTCGTCGACCGGACCTTCTGAAAAGCGAAGGCAGGTTCTGGCTATCGAGCGCGCGCTGGCCATGGCCAGGCTCGCCACCACCACCCCATCGGCAAGCCGACGGCGTTTTGCCTGCCCGAGGACTCGCTCAACCATCCCACGGCCAAAATCCTCGCGCCCGGTGCTGCGGCGGCCACGGGTACGGAAGAACGGCGAGTCGAGAACCGTGGCCACCAGCCGCGGATCGGGGTTGTGGCCGGCGGCCATGCGGCCGCCCCGGTCCATCCTGCGGCGGCCGCCGCTCAGGCGCTCGACCGCCCCATCGATCAATGCGTTGCCGGGACCGCTGTCGCCTCCCTTTATAGGGTGGGCTGAACGGCCCGGCTCGAGAATGGTCACATTGGCCATCCCGCCGATGTTAACGACGGCCACCCGGCGCCCCCGGCGAGCGAACATGACATCGTGCACCCATGGGACCAGAGGCGCCCCCTGTCCGCCGGCCGCTGTGTCGGCCACCCGAAAGTCGGAAACGACCGTCACCCCCACCCGCTCGGCGATAATCGACGGCTCGCCGATTTGCACGGTTGTCGTCCGGCGTGCGGGCAGGTGCGCAATGGTCTGCCCGTGACTGGCAATAGCATCAATATCGGCGACATCGAGCTTTGCCTTGCGGATGGCCGCCGTCGCGGCACGCGCAAACAACTCGCCAAGTTCGACCGAAAGTGAGGCCAGTTGGCCGGCGGTCATAGGACCGGCCTCTGCCGCGCCCATGAGCCGCTCGCGCAAACGTGCGGGATAGGCACGAGCGAGCGTGGCCAGTTCCCTTACGGTCGCTACCGGCCGTCGCGCGGAACTTCTGACCTCGACGACGGCCGCATCGACGGCGTCCATCGAAGTGCCAGACATAAGACCGACTAATCGTGAAGTGTTGGCAGGCAAATCTGTTTGCGCGCCCCCTATCCTCGTGTTAGCTCGGGTCGGTGTCCGCCGACCCCACGCCCGTCATACCAGCCGTCGAAATCAACGACCTCAACAAGCGCTTCGAAGACGCCACCCCCGAACAAATTCTCGGCTGGGCAGCGGCAACCTTCAAGGCCTCCGATATCATTCTTACCTGTTCGTTCCAGCACGACGGGGTCGTGCTGGCCCACATGTTGCGTACTATCGCACCCGAGATACCGGTGGTGTTCATCAACACCGGATTCCACTTCGCAAAGACGCTCGAGTATCGCAACAGCATCGTCAAGCTGCTCGGTATCCAGCTCACGGAGATTTTTCCGCGGCTGAGCTTCGAAGAATTTCGCGAACGTTACGGGTCGGACCTATACGACCGTGACCCCGACCTGTGCTGCCAGATCAACAAAGTTGGTCCCATGCGCGAGGCCCTCGACGGGATACAGGCCTGGATAAACGGCCGTCGGCGCAACCAGACCCCCGAAAGACGGGGCATCGGGCATATCGAAATCACCGGCGGCGTGGTCAAAATCAACCCCTTGGCCGGGTGGACATCACGGGATACCTACCGCTACCTCCATGCACACAACATCCCCACCCACCCCTTGTTCGAACAGGGCTACACGTCGATTGGATGCGAGCCTTGCACGGCCCTTCCAATCCCGGGCCAGGACGAACGCTCAGGGCGCTGGGCCGGGACCAAGAAGCGCGAGTGCGGCATGCACACCATCCTCGACTCCGACGAGGACTGACCGAGCCGAGCCAGCCGAGACCCAACAAAAAAGGGGAACCCCGCCGGGGTTCCCCTTTTTTCTGTCACCTATTCGTGGAGCGCCCGGTCAGGTCGGGTTCGGAAACAGCTGCTGCATCTTGAGAGCCAGGCTCATATCGCCTTTGATTTTCAGCTTGCCGCCCATGAAGGCCATCTGCGGGTTGAGCTTGCCGTTAATCATGTCGAGATAATCGGTCGCCGCCATGGTGATCGTGATGTTGGCAGCGTCACCACCACCATCGACAACTTCGAAACTGCCGTCAGCAAGCTTGAGCTGAAAGGTCTCGCCACCGTCACCCGTCAGATCAAACTGATAGGTGGCGCTTAAGCCGGCAGCGGCCTCCTTGTTGAAACGGTTGGGCATCTCGTCACGCACTTCCGCTATCGTCTTTAAATTCTCTGCCATTGGGTGTCCTCCTCAGGCCCTCGCAGCCACGCGTATACGAAAGCGTCCAGCCCAGCCTATGTCAACGCAAGCATGGCGAGCGGCCAAAAAGAAAAGGCCTCCCGGTTTCCCGGGAGGCCTCCGAAGCCCCTCAAAGGGCCGTTGTTC
>JAYGCK010000031.1:0-3309 GCA_046583395.1 Deltaproteobacteria bacterium | reverse complement strand
CCAGGTGAGGCAGAAAACTAACAAACATCACACTACTGTGGCCCGCTTCCCTAAAAAGTCGGTGCCTAGCGACTTTCTGGGGGTTTTTAAATTGGCCCATTTGGGCCAATTCACGTCTAAAGGTGTCCTACTGTGTCCAATGGAACCCTTTAAAAGCCTTACTTTTTACGCCGTCGCTTCGGGTTCAAGTACCCACCTCGGATGGTCGACCCCGGCTGGTAGAATCCGCATGGATGGCAGTCCCAACACGCCCATCCAATTGCTTCATTGCTCCACAGAGGGCACCATCCCACGCTGGTGGAGCGACCCCATTCTGACGATGTTCAGCCCTAACTCCCTTCGCCATACGATCGCCGCCCTGGCCTGCTTCCTGACGATCGCCGCCCTGCCCGCCTCCGCCCAGGTAAAGCCCGGCGACATCATCACCCGGCAAAACTCCGAGCTGGTAAAAGACCTCGTCTCGCCCGGCATATTCTGGTGTGTCAACAACGGCATGGACCTCGAGATTGTGCCCTACAAGAAGATTGCCCTTCCCAAGGCCTACGTAGAGGCCACCGAGAAGTACGCCGACCAGGTCACCATCGACGACGAATGCATGATGGGTAACTGGATCGCAGGCCGCCCCTTCCCCGAGATCGACGGCAACGATAAGTGCGCGGCCCACAAGCTCATGTGGAACTTCCAATCCACGCACTACTACACCGAATCGATGGACCTACACCTGGTCGATGCCGACACGGGCTCGCTTTACGTCGATGCCAAGGGGCTTCGCCACTACAACGTCGAACGCCATTTCATCCCCGACTGGCTGCGTGTCTTTCGCTTCCAAGGCCGGCTCTATCACGACCCCAAGCCCGCGTTCGAGCCCAACCACGACAAGACCTTCTATAAGGCCGGTCTTTACCCGCTGATCGAACCCCTCGACCTAAAAGGCGTGGGCGGCGTCAGTGCCCGCTATAACGATATCGAACGCCACGATGACACCTGGCTCTACCTGCCGATGCTCCGCCGGGTACGGCGCATGTCGACCACCCAACGTTCTGACGCCCTTTTCGGTCAGGACATCGACGTGGACAGTTTTGGCGGTTACGCCGGTCAGATCCCCTGGTTCACTTGGAGATATCTAGGCGAGAAGGAAATGCTCGCCTCGCTTCACGGCAAACGCCTGCCCCCGGAGCCCTGCAAGAGCGACGGCGGCATGACCTTCTGCGAGCCCTGGGAAAAGCGTACCGTGCGGGTGGTCGAGGGCAAATCGAAGTTTCCCGGCTATGCCTTTGGCAAGCGCGTCATATACCTGGACAAGGAAACCAATGTCATCGGGGTCACCGACCTCTACGACCACAACAGCGAAGTGTGGAAGGTCGTCATGATAAGCTTCCGCTCGTCCACGAAGCCTAACCCAAAGGTGGACTTCAGTTACCCCGAGGAACGCATGTTCGCCTACGCCTTTACGGTGGTCGACACGCAACTCATGCACGGAACCCGCGTTGCCATGCCGGGACTGGCCTTCCAGGACGAACCAGGCTGGTACATAGACCTCGGCTTCGACGTTCCCACGGCCGCCGAGCAAAGCTGGTTCGGCATCCCCGCTCTTATCACGGCCGGACGCTAGAACTTAGGAACTGGGCGCCGCCGGCGGCATCTTGCACTTGATGCTGCGTTCCCTGGCCTTACAGGTCATGTCCTTGGCCGTGACGCAGGAACCGGTCGCGGCCTCACCGAAGATAAGACTTAACATCACGCCGGTCTTATCCTGGCCACCGGGCATCTCGATGCCCTTCATCTTCGCTTTGACGCGATAATGTCCTTTGTTCCGAAGGTACTTGAAGCCGAACTTGCGCAACCCGGCCACTGATTCGGTCTTGGATGCCTTATAGCGACAATGACTGTCATCGACCTGTCGCTCTAGCTTGCCTGTCGGTAAGGTGCCCGAGTATATCGCGGTGCCATCGTCGGCCGCCAAAGCTATGGTCACCGGCGTCACACAGGACACGCCCGGCATGTCGGCCGGAGCCACCATCGTCTTAAAGCCCAGACTGTCGTTGTCGGCCCCCCTGGCAAACCTTACGCCGACCTTGGTCTCGGTCTGCGCAGCGGCCGTCCCGAAGCAAGCACCTTCGGTGCAGATGGCATCCGAGACGCATATATCGATGTGGTCGCAAGCCAAGCCGGCATTGGTCGAGGTGGCCTGACAGCTATCGCTATCCTCGTCGCACCACGGGTCACGACAACCGTTATCGAGGGAGGAGCAATCGATGTCAGTTCCATCGACACAACCCGATGTCGTATCGCAGATCTCAGAACCGTTGCAGAACAATCCGTCACTACACAGGTAGTGAGCGGGCATGCTCACGCAGACGTCAGCCCGTTCGTTGCAAGCATCAACGGTACAAGAGATCCCGTCGTTGCAGTCAGGAGATGTTCCGGCCTGACACCCACTGCCGCCGTCGCAGACCTCGGCCCCGTTGCACCACCAACCATCGTCACAAACCTGATCATCACCCTGATGCTGACAGGTCCCTGTCGCATCACAGGAGTCGCTCGTGCAAGAGAAACCGTCGTCGGCACAAGGATCGCCCTCGGCTGCTAGTTGGCAGGACGAGTTGCAACAGTCCCCCTCCGCCACGTTGCCATCATCACAGCCCTCGCCCGACTCAAGGGTGCCATTCCCGCAAACAGGTACGGTCGTCGTGGTGGTTGTGGTCGGAGGAGCCTCTATCTGGCAGGAAGCTGAACAGCCGTCACTATCGGTGAGATTCCCATCGTCGCAAGATTCGCCCGACTCAAGGATCCCATCCCCGCAGGTTGCCGCCCATGCCTGTGGCGTTAAGACCGCCAGCCCGAGAACCAACAGTCCCGCTGTAAACCTAGACCCCTTCACAAGCCCCTAGGAGGAGACTAGCAAGCCTAGGCTTACATTGTCCACAACCATGCCCACCCACATGGGGGTCGAGGAGCCGGAATTGCGGCCGCCAGGTCCCACCGTGGCTGCCGTTGCGAACTTCGGAAAATTGACAGCCCCAAATAGATGCCGTTACATTCAAGACTCTCCGGAGCATCCATGCACATTACGATCAGACAAGCTTCCGCAATAGCTATCATGGTCGGCCTTCTTGTGTGGCCGGTACAAGCGAACGCACAAGCCGACCTAAGCGGAGGACTTAAGGCCAAGTTCAAGAACACATCGGCTGGCAAACAGAAAGCGGTCGTAAAGTTCAAAGGACTGCCGCCGGTCATCACGCCGGGCTGCCCGGATGAATCTTGGATCAGGTTCACCTCCAGTAGCGGCGATAGTGGACGGATCGCCCT
>JAYGCK010000024.1:0-35827 GCA_046583395.1 Deltaproteobacteria bacterium | reverse complement strand
TGCCCTGAGCCTACCGGCGTAGGGGTCTGCGTTGAGGAATGCTCGAGCGACTCTGACTGTCCAGCCGGCGCGATGTGCTGTTCGAACGGCTGCGGGCATGTCTGCATGACCGAACTGGAATCGTCGGCAACCACCAATCTCTCCGGCATGGCCTCCTTTACCTGGTACCAATCCTACGCGCCTTGCTGCCCAGGCAACCCAAACTACGATCCCGGAGCCCCCACCGAGGAGTGCGACTCGTACAGCGCGTGTGATTACCCCGGCATATTCGCGGCCTTCAACGAGCAGATGTCGTTCGAGTGGGTCCAGGCCCATAACATTGTGGCATTCTTCGACGCGGCACATCCGACCTACCAAGAGTGGCTCTCGATGTACGCCAACAAGACCATCCGTCTGACGAAGGGCGAAGTCACCGTCGATGCACTCATCGTGGACACCTGTGGCGACGCAGACTGCGGCGACTGTTGTACGGAGAACAGCCAGCCGAGCGGTTTCCTCACGGATATCGAGTACTGGACGGCGGTAGGTAACTTCGGGAGCCTGGGCGCAGTGGATGGGGAGGTCGCGTTCGAGATCCTCGAATGACCGCACCCATGCCTGCATGATCGAACTGCAGTAGATACAGGCCCTGCCCCGCCCCTCACTTGCTCCTTGACAGAGCCCTTACGAATCTCGTACGATTCGGTCAGCTGACACTGGCAACAGATGTCCGCGACCAGGGGTTCGCCCTCCTGGTGAAGGCCCTCCGTTCCACAAGAGCGGGGGGCTTTTGCATGGTCCCTATCCCAGCGTCTCGGTTATCTTGCCAAGGGTATCCTTGGCGTCCCCGAACACCAGAACGGTGTTTTCCGAGGTAAATAGCTCGTTCTCTATGCCTGCAAAGCCTGGCCTCATGCTGCGTTTGAGCACGATGCATGTGCCTGCCTTATCGGCGTTCATCACCGGCATCCCGTAGATGGGGCTTCCTGGTGAGTTCTTGGCTGCCGGGTTCACAACATCGTTGGCGCCCACGACCAGACAGACATCAGTGGTTGGGAAATCATCGTTGATCTCATCTAGCTCAAAGAGCTGATCGTAAGGCACGTCAGCCTCGGCCAGCAACACGTTCATGTGGCCGGGCATGCGGCCGGCCACCGGATGGATGGCGTAGCGCACCTTCACGCCTTCCTTCTCCAAATGCTCGGCCATCTCGCGAACCGCGTGCTGGGCCTGGGCCACGGCCATGCCGTAACCGGGAACGACGATCACCGATGTCGCGCTGCTGAGCAGCATCGCGGCATCGCCTACGCTGGCCTCGCGCACATCACCGGTCGCGGTCGAGGTGCCGGCAACAGCCTCATCGGCATCAACCTTGCCGAAGGCACCAAAGAGGACGTTGCGGAAGGAACGGTTCATCGCTCGACTCATCACAACCGACAGGATGAACCCGGAGGCACCGTCCAAGGCACCAGCGATGATCAACACCTTGTTGCTCAGCACGAAGCCCGTGGCCGAAGCGGCCAAGCCCGCGTAGGAGTTAAGCAACGCGATAACCACCGGCATGTCGGCCCCGCCGATCGGCAGTATAAGTAGCACCCCAAGGACGAGGGCAAGGCCGAACAGCGAATAGAACATCAGATCCTGCGGCACACCGACGTTGACGATCAGTGCGGCCCACAGGGTCAACATGACGCCAAACATCCCGATGTTCGTGACGTTCTGGAACGGATATGTAACGTTGCGGCTGGTGACCACGCCCTGGAGCTTGCCAAAGGCCATCAAGGAACCGGTAAAGGTCACCGCACCGAACATCATCTCGAAGCCCAGCGCGGACATGGTGATACGGTCGAGGTGACCGGCGTGCTCGTAATAGTGCGAGACCCCGACCAGTGCCGCGGCCAGCCCGCCAAAGGCATGCGAGAGCGCGATGCGCTCGGGCATCTTGGTCATCGGAATCAGTGCCGACATGGCGATTCCGATGACCGAGCCGATGGCACCGGCAATGATAATCCACTTGTAGGTCACGATGTCGGGGTGCAGCAGAGTGCCCCAGACCGCTGCGACCATGCCGAGTTCGGCCAGGATGACGCCGCGACGCGCAGTCACCGGCGAAGTCAGTCCCCTGATGCCGAGGACGAACAGGACCGAGGCGACTAGATAGAGAACCTCGAGCTGGAGTTGGAACTCCTCGGGTTGCGGCGGTGCCAGGTTCACCCCTTGGCTCCCCCACCCTTCTTCTTGAACATCTTGAGCATGCGATCAGTGATGAGGAATCCGCCGACCACATTGATGGTGGCGCACATCACAGCAACGAAGCCCAGGATGGTGCTGACGTCGCTATAATCTGCTCCGGCGGCGACCAGGGACCCGACCAGCGAAATGCCCGAGATTGCGTTGGTAAAGGCCATCAACGGCGTGTGCAGCAGGGCGGGCACGCCACTGATCACGCCGTAGCCGACGAACCCGGCAAGCAGGAACACGTAAAGGCCAACGAACAGTACGGTCGGGTCGATGTATTGCATCAGTTCGACGTTCCTCCAGACAGTGCCTTCTCTATGTCCTCGTGCATCACCTTACCGTCGAGGGTGACGATGGATCCCTTGACGATCTCTTTCTCGAGATCGAGCTCAAGCTTTCCGTCGGCGAGCAGATAAAGCACCAATTTCTCCACATTGCGTGAGAACATCCGGCTGGCGTCGTAGGGAACGTCGCTGGGCAGGTTGGCAGGTCCTAGAATGCGTACGCCACCGATCTCCACGGTAGTTCCCGGCTCGGTCAGTTCGCAGTTGCCCCCCTGCTCAGCGGCCAGATCGACCACGATCGAGCCGGCCGACATACGCGCGACCATCTCCTTGGTCAGAAGGCGTGGCGCAGGACGCCCGGGGATAAGAGCGGTGGTAATACAGACATCGGTGTTCTCAAGATGCTGGGCGATGACCTCGTTGGCCCTGTCCTGGTCCTCGGCCGTAACCTCCTTGGCATAGCCACCGCTCCCGGCGTCGTCCTGGGCCATGCCGACATCGATGAAGGTGGCCCCAAGGCTCTCGACCTGCTCTTTGACCACAGCCCTTACGTCATAGGCCTCGACCACCGCCCCTAAGCGACGCGCGATGGCGATGGCCTGCAGACCGGCCACACCCGCCCCCAGGATCATCACCCGAGCAGGCTCGACCTTGCCCGCGGCGGTCATGAGCATGGGGAAGAACTTTGGAAGCGCCTCAGCGGCCAGGGTCACCGCGCGATAGCCGGCCACCGTGCTCTGTGAGCTCAGCACGTCCATGGATTGGGCCAGGGTGATTCGGGGTATGCGCTCTAGGGCCAGACAGCTTAGTCCGCCGCCGGTCAGCGCCTGGACAACATCGGTATTGACCAGAGGAAAGACCATGCCGACGAACGTCGCTCCGCGCTTCATCGCGGACAGTTCAGCGCTCTCTCCGGCCTGTATGCCGACGACCACATCGGCCGAGCCAAAAAGAGCCTCGCGCGATGTCTCAACCGTGGCACCGGCCTCGCGGTATTGCTCGTCCGAAAAACTTGCCTCCAGACCGGCCCCCGACTCTACCGCCACCTCGACACCCTTGGCCGTCAGGCGCGCCGCACTCTCGGGCACCAGCGCGACTCTGCGCTCCCCCTCTCTGCTCTCTCGACGAACGGCGAGTCTCATGCTTCGGTTCTGTGGCTAAACGGTGTCCGAAAGGACGGTACTGAACGGCCGGTCGCGCGAAAGTATCAGGCGTTCGGCGCCGGGGCAACGGCGGCCGGGGGCCCCACAGAAGGTTGTCTTGCGAGATGCCGTGGGCTAGCTTTCCGCCTTCCTCGCCCCGGAACCTGCACAGCAAGGAGCCTTTTCAACCATGACTATCAAGAGCGACGCTTGGGTCCTGCACGCCGGCGAGAAAGGCGCCAAACCGGTGGCCACGGAACTAGTGCGCGAGACCTACGAGTTCGATGAACCGGCGGCCGACGAGGCCCTGGTAAGCCCGCTCTTCGGCTGTCTCGAGGGCAATATGGGCCACGCCTTGGACCGCCGTCCCATCGACATCTGCCTGGTGCGCGGTGAGGACAAGGTCGTCATCGGCAATGCCGGTGTGGTCCGGGTCGACAAGTGCGGCACAGAGGTCGATACCGTTGCCGAAGGCGACCGGGCAATTGTGTTCTGCAACGGCGCCCCTGACGGCTACGGCTATCCCGATAAGATTTTCGCTTACGACACCCCCGGCAGCATCGGCGTTCTGGCCAAACAGATAAAAATGCAGGCCAAACAGCTCATCCCGATTCCGGCAAACAGCGCCTACAGTCTGGAGCAATGGGCAGCGTTCTCGCTTCGTTACATAACTGCCTGGTCGAACTGGGAACTGGCATACGGAACCTTCCGTCTGTTGATCGGCCAGGACGAACTGCCCAACCCCCAGGTCTGGGGATGGGGCGGCGGTGTAACGATGGGTGAACTGGCCCTTGCCCGGCACGCCGGTTGCGAGACCACCCAGATAGCCTCCACCGACGAACGCCTGGCCGCAATTGCGGGGCTGGGGCTAACACCGCTGGACCGCCGTGGCTTCTCGGACCTCTACTACGACAAGAAGAGGTTCAAGAAGGACGAGGACTACACCGCAGCGTACAGCGCCGCCGAGAAGACCTTCCTGGCCGAGGTGCGCGAGCGTACCGGCGGCGACATGGTAAACATCTTCGTCGACTTCGTAGGCTCCCCGGTCTTTCGTGCCACCCTGAAGGCCTTGGCCCGCCAGGGAGTGATCACCACGGCCGGCTGGAAAGAGGGCATGATGATAGACCTGGTGCGGGCCAGCGAGTGTATCGCCCGCCACCAGCACGTCCACACCCACTATGCGCGTTACAGTCAGGGCGTGGCTGCGGTCGAGTTCGCCGAGGCCAACGGTTGGCTGCCGCCTTTGGACGGCAACACCTACGGTTTCGACGAGGTTCCGCAGATGTTCCAGGATTACAAGGACGGCAACATCGGGTGGTTCCCCGTCTTCGCCGTCAACGAGGAATAAGGAGAGAGCATGAGCATTGAAAAAGTAGCCGTTCTCGGCGGCGGACAAATGGGCGCAGGTATAGCTGAGGCCGCCGCGTCAAAGGGCACCAGCGTAGTCATGATAAAGGCCACCCCCGGACCGGCCGACAAGGCCAAGGCCGGGATTGAGAAGAACCTCGGACGCCTGGTCGAAAAGGGCAAGCTCGAACAGAGCGCGGCCGACGACACGCTCTCACGCATAGCCTTCACCGACTCCCTCGATGCGGCCGCCGATGCGGACCTCGTTATCGAATCAATCATCGAGGACATCGCAACGAAACGTGAAAAGTTCGCCGAGCTCGACAAACTCACCAAGGCCGATTGCATCTTGGCCAGCAACACTTCCACGCTCAGCATCGGTGACATGGCCTCGGCTACCGAACGCTCGGCCCGTTTCCTGGGACTGCATTTCTTCAACCCGGCCACGATGATGAAATTGGTCGAGGTGATTCCCACCGATGACACCGACGCGGCGGTAACGGCCGAAACGGTCTCCTTCGTCGAATCGATTGGTAAGACCCCGGTGCTGGTCAAGGATTCGACCGGCTTCATCGTCAACCGCCTGCTCACGCCATACATGTGCGACGCGGTCAGGGCGCTTGAATCGGGGCTGGCCGATATCGCCGGTATCGACACCGCCATGCAACTGGGGGCCAACCATCCGATGGGGCCGCTGGCGCTGGCCGACTACATAGGCCTCGACATCGTCTGCGCAATGGCCGAGAACCTGCACGCCAGCTTCGGCCAAGACCACATGGCGCCCCCGGCCACCATCAAGCGTATGGTCGAAGCCGGCACTTTGGGCCGCAAGACCAAGCTCGGCTTCTACGATTATTCCGAGCGGCCGCCGGTGCCCAACACCGAGCTCTAGGGTCTAGGGCCGCTCGACCACCACCAAACCGCCCCGTAGGGGCCGGAGCAGACGCCAGCCCGGTTCCACGCGGTTGGCCACCGTCAATGGGGATACCGCCACCGCGCTCACCCACGCGACACTGGCATTCCTCCCCTGTCCGCCGGCAGCCGGCGGCATCACGAGATAGCGAAGCTCGGCATTGACGGCATAGCCGGCATCGACCACCGCAGCCCCACGCGGGTCGCTGGCGGCCAGCTCGGTGGCGGCGGCATGGGCCGAACGGAAGAAATCAAAAGAGCCCTTGGCCCCGATCAGTCCCGTGCCCAGATAAACGGCGATGAGCAGGCAAGCGGCGGCCATACCGCTCCTTGTCGGCCTGTCCTGGCCGCGCCCCACAACCAGCGCAGGGGCGAGCAGGCCGAACAGTAGCCAGTAGCGGTCGGCGAACATCCAAAGCGCCAGTAGGCCCACTGCCATCGTCAGTAGGGCCAGTGCGGCGGCCGTTATGAAGGGCTCCCGTGCACGCAGGGCCGAGCCCACCCGTCTGACCAGACCCGGCAGCCGGCTACCGAGCGCGGCAAGTCCGGCAGAGGCAAGCAAAAGCGCCATGATTCGAACCGGCGTCTCCCAGCCGCAGACCGGGGGCGCGCCCGAGAGCAGGCTCCGTGCCCCGCCAAGCTCGCAGACTCCCCACACGGTCCCGCTTCTGAGCACCGGTGGCCCCCAGGCAAACCAGGCCAGGGCCAGCCACAGTGCCGCCAGAGTCCACAGGCGAACATCGGGCCGGCCCCGGATGAAGGCCAGGGGTGCAGCCGAAAGGCCCATGTAGGCAAGCACGGTGGTCAGACCGTCCAGGTAGAACAGAGGCGACACCGACAGGGTCTGGGCCAAATCGGCAAAACGTTCGGTGAGCGGCAAGGCCCCGCCTATCTGACCGGTGAACAAGCGCTGTCCGCCAAGCACCAGTACGACCGCGGCCAGTGCAGCAAGTGCCGGACCAGTGCGTTTGGAACCGAAGGCTGCTGCCGCCAGACCCAGCCCCAAGGCAATGCCCGGCTGCCGGGTAAGACCGGCGGCAAGGACCAACGCCGTACAGACCAGCAACCAGGGCCACTGAGCCCCGCGTTGACCCGTGAACATCATGAACATCGCCAACAGGGCCAGCTGGCAGAGCGCTACGAAGGCAACGTCGGTCATGAAGGTGGGCGCGAGAACCACATAGACCGGGTTGGACAATCCGACCGCGACTATGAGCAGGGAGACCCGCTCCCCTCGCCCGCAACGGCGCAGGAGCGCATACCAGGCCCAGGCGCCGGCCCCGGCAAGGACCAGAGTCGATACTCTCAGCGCAAGGTCGGGCCCAAGCGGCAGGGCCAGGAACACGGCCCCCCAGAAAATCTGGAACACGGGATAGGCCGCCGATAGCTCGGGCAAGGCCAACTGTCCGTTGGCGGCCAGATGCTTGGCCGCCCAGCTGTAAACCCAGTCGTCAAAGAGCGGAAAGGCCCCGCTGGGAATGATGAGGGCGACCAGGGCCAGCCAAGCGAGGATAATAAGCACAGCTTTCATGGATGACTGGTCTTGGCCCCGGACCAGCGTTACGCTCCGAGAACGGCCGGTCAAGCGGGCCGGACCAAGGAAGCAGGAGGCAGGCAATGAGCGAAGCTGCGCACGTAATCGAGGCAGAGACCTTTACCGTAACCAACCCGGCCACGCTCGAGGAGGCCGCACGTGTGCCGGTGTTCACGGAGGCACAGGTGGCCCAAACGGTGGCCCGTAGCCGCGAGGCACAGGAGAACTGGGCGGCGCTCAGTCTGGGCGCGCGTGGGAAGGTCCTCAAACGCTTCCGGGATGCATGCCTGGACAACAAGGAAGAGATTGCCGAGGCCCTGGTGGCCGAGACCGGCAAGCCCCTGGCCGAGGCCTACGGCATAGAACTTCTCTACCTCAGCGACATGATCGGGTTCTGGGCCAAGAACGCAGCGCGCTTCCTGGCCGACGAGAAGCACAGCCCTCACCTGCTCAAGACCAAGCGCGCCTACAGCGTCTACAAGCCCCGTGGTGTCATCGGCATGATCACACCCTGGAACTATCCGTTGGTGCTGAGCATCGGCGAGGCTATTCCGGCACTCATGGCCGGTAACGGGGTGGTCATAAAGCCTTCGTCGACCACACCCATGACCACGGTAATCCCCTGCCGCATCGCCGAGGAATCGGGTATGCCCGAAGGACTGCTGGCCGCGGTCACGGGACCGGGTTCGATAGGCTGGGAGCTCATCGACCATGTCGACATGGTCTCGTTCACCGGAAGCGTCGAGACTGGACGCAAGATACAGATAAAGTGCGCCGAGCAGCTCAAACCCACGACCATGGAATTGGGCGGCAAGGACCCGATGATCGTGTGTGCCGACGCCAACATCGAGCGCGCCGCCAATGGCTGCGTGTGGGGTTCCCTGACCAACGCCGGCCAGGTCTGCATGTCGATCGAGCGCGTCTATGTGAACGAGAAGGTCTACGACGACTTCGTCGGCCGTGTGGTCGAGAAGGTCGGCAATATCCGCCAGGGCGAACCCGCTGACGATTGCGACATAGGCTCGATGACACAGCTTTCGCAGCTCGAGCAGGTCGAACAGCAGGTCGACCGGGCACGCACCGAAGGCGCCCGTGTTCTATCCGGTGGCCGGCGTGTCGAGGGACGGCGTGGGTACTGGTACGAACCCACGGTGCTGGTCGATGTCGATCACTCGATGGAGATCATGAAGGAGGAGACCTTTGGCCCGGTCATCGCCATACAGAAGGTGACCGACGACAGCGAGGCCCTAGAGTTGGCCAACGATTCGAAGTACGGACTGTCGGCCTCGGTATGGTCCAAGGACAAAGCCGGTGCGATGAACATCGCCCGCCGTGTCGAGGCCGGCGGCGTCTGCGTCAACGACCATATGATTCACATGATGGTCCCCGAGGTGGCAATGGGCGGAATGAAGGAATCCGGCATCGGCCACCGTCACGGCGCGGGCGGTATACGCAAGTACTGCCACCAACAGACTATACTGGTCGACCGTTTCGGACTGTCCAAGGAGCCGATCTGGTATCCGGTCCCAAAGGGTGCCGTCAACCTTTACAAGCGGATTCTCAACCTGTTGTTCCGCTCGGGTTGGCGGAACAAGCTGTCGGCCTAGACGGACTCGGGTAACTCGCAGGCGGCCCGGCGCATATCGGCGGCGGTGACCGCGTCACCGTCGGCGCCGTCCAACCAGTTCTCGGGCACCCCGCCGGCCCCGAGATAGGCACCGGCCAGGGCGCCGGTCATCGAAGCGATGGCCGTCGTGTTGCCGCCCAAGAACACCGCATAGACCACCGCGTCCTCAAAGCTCGAGGCCTTGCGTGCAAAACAATACGCGGCGGTGACGACCGAACCCAAAGCGGTGGTGCCGTTGCCCAGTCTCTCGATGATCTTGCCGGCCGCGGTGTCGGTCCGAACCATGCCCGCTGCCGCCTCCAAGCGGTTGCGGAACTCGCGTACCGGTGTCTCCCCGGCAAGCATGTCCAGGTAACCCGAGGCCGACAGCGCTTGTCCCCGGCTGGCCGAGGCCAAGGCAACCGCGTGTGCCTGAATGACCGCGCCTTCGGTGGCTAGAACGTGTTTGTGCGTGATTGACGAAGACTCCTCGGCAATCCAACGCAGGTTCTCGGCGTCATCCCCGGCAAGCAACCCGACCGCTGCCATGCGAACGGCCGCAGCGTTACCGAAGGAACTGCGACCGGCGGTCTCGAGGGCCGCCTCGTTCCATTCGGCCCCGCCGCACAGGCGTTCGACCGCCCGCGAGGTGGCCCGCCCGAAGCCCAACCCCGGACCATAGGAGGCGACCAGACGCCCGGCCATATCGGGTCCGCTGAAGTCCGGAAAGGCGGCCAGAGAACGCGCTGACGCCAGGGCCGAAAGGCTTGCCGCGGTCGGCCGGCCGGGCTTGAGCGCAGCGGCCAATTCTTCAAGCCCGGGGTAGCGGCGAACGATACTGCTATGAGTTTGTCCCTCAAAGGCCGCGCCGACGCGGTCGCCGGCCAGCAGGCCCAGGAGACATCCTTCTCTGTGTTCGCTCATAGGTATACGGGACGGCCGCGACCGGCCGGATTATGGCAGAGGGCCCGGCCGGGTCGAAGGGATTCGGTCGAAGGGACAAACTCGTGCTATTCCTGTTCGAACCAAGGCGACCCACAAATGTTCCGATTTGCACCCTCGAGCATCATCCTGGCCCTGGTCCTGTGCTTGGCAGGCGCCACGGCCTCACCGGCACACCTGGGCTCTCTCAGTTATTCCCAACTCCGCATGGAGGGAAGCCACATCCTCTACCGGTTGCGATTCGCAGCCCACCTCATACCCGGCACCGGACCGGCGATGGAAGGAAAACTGGTGCGGACCGATATCGTGCGCATGGAACCGAGGCTGCTCGAGTGGCTGGCCAATTCGGTCCGCATCGAGAGCGGCACAACGCCCTGCGTGCCATCGATTGCCGACACCATGGGCCCCGACGCCAACGACGACCTCGAGGTCGTGCTCGATTTCGCCTGCCGTGGACCGGTCGACGGCATGCGGCTGGCCTTCAACGCCTTCGACCGGCAGCTTCCCGACTATCAGAACATCGTCGCGGTCGAGACCGGCACGCGTAAGTTTGGGTTCGTACTGAGCCAGGCCTCACCGCGGCTCAATATCCCGGCCGCGCACACGGACCAGGCGGCCGGGGAGCCCGGCTCCGGATTCTTCACGCTCGGCATAGGTCACATCTTGGGGGGATTAGACCATCTGCTCTTCCTCCTCGGACTGTTGTTGCTCGGAGGCACGCTGTCCCGCCTGGCCTTGGTGGTGACTTCGTTCACACTGGCGCACAGCATCACCTTGGCCCTGTCAGCTCTTGGGCTGTTCCGTCTGCCGGCCGAGCCGGTTGAGCTGGCCATAGCACTGAGCATCGTCTGGGTCGGTGCCGAGAGGCTGGGGCGAACAAGCCACGACCGCCGACTGCCCCTGGCCTTCGGCTTCGGCCTGATGCACGGCTTCGCCTTCGCCGACCTGCTCGGCCGTAGCGGGCTGGAGCAAAGCGAGATGCTGGGTCCCCTGCTCGGGTTTAACTTGGGCGTCGAAGCCGGACAGCTACTCGTCATAGTCCCCGCACTCGTCCTCCTCGGACTTCTGAGAACACGCTCGCGGTCCGACATGTTCGAACGCGTGCTGGCTTGGCTTTTGGTCGCAGCCGGCTTGGCCTGGGCGACCGAACGCGCGGCCACGTTGTTGGCCTGATTCTACGGGGCGTCGGCTAGCGCACCGGCCTGGTTTCTGTGAAACTCCGCCGCCGTGCCTGGGGCATCCGAGATAGAGATAGAACCTAGCCGTGTGCGTGCTGCGGTCTTCGACCTGGGCGGCGTTCTCATAGAAGGCGGGCCGGGCGAGGTCCGGCGCTTCGGCAATTCCATAGGTATCGACGAAGAGGCCTGGGAGGGGCTGCGCCGCCAACTGTTCGGCAACGAAAGCTCCTGGGCCGCGCTCGAGCGTGGCGAGATATCGCTCGATGCCTTCACCCAAGAGCTAAGAGCGGGCGTGGCGCGGGCCGGCGTCGAGATTACCGACCAGCAAGCGCGCTCGTTCATGGGAAGCGACCGGCCGATGTCGGATGCCTCGCGCCTTCGCACCAGACTGCTCGAGGCCATCACAGAGCTAAAACAACATGTCCCGCTGGCGATGCTCACCAACAACATCCGGGAATGGCGCCAAGGCTGGCGCGGCACCGCGGAACTGACCGGTCTTTTCGACGTGATTGTCGACTCCAGCGAGGTCGGCACACGCAAGCCCGAACCTGCCATCTACGAGATTACCCGTGGGCGGCTCGGGGTGGACCACGAAGATATATTTTTCGTCGATGATATCGGCCAGAACCTCAAGGCCGCACGCGCGCTTGGCTGGCAGACCTTTCTGTTCCGCGAGGAAGGGGCTCTGGTAAAAACGCTCGAACTTATCTCGAACCGGCGGGCGGCCTAGCCGCCCCCGCCGAGCACCTGTCCGGCCTCGAGACCCAGCTCGGTGGCGACCTCCCCGGCCGGTCCCTTGCGACCTTCGCCCCGTAGCTTTGCGAACACCAAGCTACCGTCGGCCGTGGCAACCCGCATCCCGTCCTGTTCGATTGACAGAACGGTCCCGGGTCTGCTGCCGGCGGCCTCCACGGCCGCCTCCGGCCGGCGCGAACCGTAAAGCCGCAGCATGGTCGGCCCGGCCATCGAATGTGCGCCCGGGCTCGGGTCACAGCCGCGGACCAGGTCATGGAGCGCCTTGCTCGGCCGGTCCCAGACTATGGCGGCGTGCTCGTCGCGGCATAGGGGGTCGTGGGTGGCCAGGCTCTCGTCCTGAACCTCGGATGCGGCGATGCCGGCCAGGACAAGCTCGGTGGCATCGAGCATCATCTTTACCCCGGGTTCGAAGACCCGGCCGTAGTAATAGGAGCCTGCCGAATCATCGGGCCCGATGGCTATCGGGCTTTGCAAATACACCGGCCCGCTATCGATTCCGTCGTCGGGCCTAAAGACCGTTATGCCGCCCTCGGTCTCTCCGTTGATGAGCTGCCAGTTTACCGCCGACCCCCCGCGGTAACGCGGCAACATCGAAGGATGGAAGCAGACCGAGCCCAAGCGGGGACCGTCAAGAATGGCGGCCGGGATTATCTGTGTGACGAAGGCGAGCACGCCCAGGTCGGCCGTGTCCGCTGCGGTCTCGGCCAGGGCATCCTCTCCCTTGTATGACCGGCGGGCTAGGACCGGCAGCCCGAGCTCACCGGCGCGCGATTCGGTGTCCTCCGGGCGGTCCCCCTCGGAACGCGGCGGAACGCAGACCGTGGCGGGCTCGTGGCCGGCCGCGAGCAGCCCGTCAAGAACCGCGGCGCCGAAACGTGCCTGTCCGAAGAAGAGTATACGCGCCATGACCGACACTTAGGTGCCCGCCAACGACAGCAGTGGCAAGCAAAGTTGATACATAACGCAGTGCATGGTAACCGTCCGCGATTCCACCGCCCGGCGCCCCGGCAAAGGACAGGCGCCGGCCCTAGCAACAGGCAGGAGGAGCAACCGACAGTGAAGATACTGGTGACCGTCAAGCGGGTCCCGGACCCGGAAAGTACTATCAAGGTCGAGAGCGACGGCAGCGGCATCGTCGAGAGCGGCATCAAGTGGGTCGTCAATCCCTTCGACGAGATTGCCCTTGAGGAAGCCCTCAAGATTAAGGAGGCCAGCGGTGACGCCGAGGTCGTACTGCTATCGGTCGGCACTGCCGACAGTCAGGAGCAGCTTCGTACCGGTCTGGCCATGGGCGCCGACCGCGCAATCCTGGTCCAGGCCGAGAAAGCCGACCCGGCGGCCGTAGCGGCGATACTGGCCAAGGTCGTCGAGAAGGAATCCCCCGAGCTGGTCCTGATGGGCAAGCAGGCCATCGACGACGACTCCAACGAGGTCGGTCAGATGCTCGCCCAACTGCTTGGGTGGCCGCAGGCCTGTTACATATCCGAACTCAAGCTCGACGGTGGCAAGGCCGAATGCGTCCGTGAGGTCGATGGCGGGCTCGAGACCGTGCGCTTCGACCTACCGGCCGTCATCACGGTCGACCTCAGGCTCAACGAACCACGCTACGCATCACTGCCCGGCATCATGAAGGCGCGCAAGAAACCGCTCGAGGAGATTCCGGTCACCGACCTGGGCATAGATGTGTCTCCGAAGATAACCATCAAAACGATGAGCCCTCCGCCCGAACGCCAGGCCGGGCGCATGGTCGAAACGGTCGATGAGCTCATCGAGGTCTTGCAGAACGAGGCTAAGGTCCTCTAGGGACCTACCAGAACCGGAACCAAGGAGTCACACAAAGTGGGCAACGTACTTATCTATACCGAGCACTCTCATGGAAGCATCCCCAAGGCCGTCTCGGTAGCCGTAGCCGCCGCCAAGGTAGCCGCAAAGAATGGCGGCGAGACCATCCTGGCCGTCCTCTCCGACGACGTGGCCGCGGTGGCCGAGCAGGCCGCCGGTCTAGGCGCCGACAAAGTGGTTACCGTCGAGAACGCGGCCTTGGCACACAACATGCCCGACGTGACGGCCACCACACTGGCCTCGGTAATCGAAGCCACCGGTGCTTCGTTGGTCGTGTTCGCCGCCACCACCAAGGGCAAGGACATCGCTCCGCGACTGGCCGCCGCAGCCGGCGGCGCCATCGCCAGCGACGTTACCGGTATCGGAGACGACGGCAGCTTCACGCGCCCGATGTACGCGGGCAACGTGTTTGCCACGATCGAGCTGGCCGGCGACGTCAAGGTGATTAGCGTCCGCACCACCGCCTTCGAACCGGCCCCGGCCGGCGGTAGCGCAAGTGTGGAAGCGCTGTCCGTGGATGTCAGCACACCGGCCAACGCCATCGAGTTCGTCAGCATCAAAGAGACCAAATCCGACCGCCCTGTGCTTACCGAGGCCAAACGCGTGGTCTCGGGTGGACGCGGGCTCAAGTCGGCCGAGAACTTCACGGTAGTCCTCGAACCTCTGGTCGACGCACTGGGTGCGGCCATGGGTGCGAGTCGCGCAGCGGTGGATGCCGGTTATGTTCCAAACGACCTACAGGTCGGGCAAACCGGCAAGGTGGTAGCCCCGACGCTCTACATCGCCGTTGGTATCTCGGGGGCTATCCAGCATCTGGCCGGCATGAAGGATTCGAAGGTCATATGTGCCATCAACAAGGACGGCGAGGCCCCTATCTTCAGCGTGTCCGACTATGGCCTGGTGGCCGACCTCTTCGAGGCGGTCCCCGAAATGACCGAAAAGGTCAAAGCGCTCGGCTAGACCCCGTCGCCGGGCTCAGCCTGTTTTCAGGCGGCCCGCAACCCCCGACTGACCGAGAAGCTCGCGCAGCTCGGGTCCGCGCGCTAGCTCAGACCCGCGCCGTTGGGTGCACTATCATGTTCGTTACGGACCGGATTCCCTTCGCTAGCTCAGGAAATCGCGTCAGCGACGATCTCTAGGACGTCACGGGTGTCGACCTGGCCCTCAAGCTCCTTGGCCTTCACACCATCGTCGAGCATGGTCATGCAATAGGGACAGGCCGAGGCGATGACATCGGGTTCGGTCTCGAGCAACTGCTCCACCCTGAGCATGTTCACACGCTGGGCCGGATCCTCCTCGATCCACATGCGGCCGCCCCCGGCACCACAGCACATACCGGTGTTGCGGCTCCGGCCGGCCTCTTTGAGGATGACCCCGGGTATGGCCTCGAGCAATTGGCGGGGGGCATCGTAGACCTCGTTGTAGCGGCCCAGATAACAGGAGTCGTGGTAGACAATCGTCTTGGCGGCCTCTTTGCTGACCCGTACCTTGCCGTCGCGGATAAGCTCGGCAACCAGTTCGGAGCCGTGGACCACGTCGTAGTTGCCATCGAACTGCGGAAACTCGTTCTTGATGGTGTTAAAACAGTGCGGACAGTTGGTGATTACCTTCTTCACGTTGTGTCCGGCCAACACCTCGACGGCCATCCCGGCCATGCTCTGATAGAGATACTCGTTGCCGAGCCGCCGGGCGGTGTCACCGTTACAGGGTTCATCCTTGCCGAGGATGGCAAAGCTCACCCCCGCTTTTGTGAGAATGGTAGCCACGGCCTGGGTTATCTTCTTGGCCCGGTCGTCGAACGAGCCAGCGCAACCGACGTAGAACAGATACTCGGCGTCCGGGTTCTCCGACAGCAAGGGAATGTCCAGGCCCTCGGCCCAGTCGGCGCGTTTGTCGGCGCCGATGCCCCAAGGGTTGCTGTGGGTCTCCATGCCACGGAAGGTGCGGTTGAGCTCCTCGGGAAAGCTTGCCTGCTCTTGGACCAGATGTCGGCGCATATCGACGATCTTATCGACGAACTCAATATGGACCGGGCAGACGTCCTCGCAGGCACGGCAGGTCGTACACGACCACAGCACCTCGGCGGTAACACAGTTCTCACCCACCACGGCCTCGTCGAAGGACGGGTCGAGCACCGAGTCGGGCTTTTCGTAGAGGAAGTCACGCAGGTCGAGCAGCATCTGCCGGGGTGCCAGTGGCTTGTCGGTGGAAGTGGCCGGGCACTGTTCCGAACAGCGGCCGCACTCGGTACAGCTGAACATGTCCAGGACCTGCTTCCAGTCGAAGTGGCGCATCTGCGATGTTCCGAAGATCGCGTCGTCGGACTCGAAGTCGAGGTCCTGTTTGGAGAGCTGGCCGGCCGGCTCGAGCTTGCTGAAGAAGACGTTGGGGATGGCCGTTATGACGTGAAAATGCTTGGAAAGGGGCAAGAGATTGAGAAAGGTCAGCACGACCAGATTATGTATCCACCAGGAGACGTCGCTGGCGGTACGGGCCGCGTGACTCCCCGAACCGGCCAACAGGGCACTCGCGAGCCGGGCGGCCGGCTGCCAAGCCCGCTCGGCCTCGACGACCGGGTCGCCCTGCAGAAAGACCAGGCGGCCACCGTCGTAAATCATCCCGGTGATCATGATGGCGGAGATGAAACACAGGATAAGGACGGCCTCCCAATGCGATTTTCCGGCCAACCTGGTCTCGGCCGGACTAAAGCCCATCAAACGCGGCGGATGCGTGATGAGCCAGCGTACCAGCAGGACCAAGGCACAGACCAGCACCACGGTCTCCATAAGATCACGGACGAGCATGTAGGGTCCGCCGAGAAGCTCGGGGCCGAGCAAGGGCAAATGAGCCTCGGGTGCCCAGCCACGCAGGAACATCGTCATCACTTGGGCGCCGAGAACGAGAAAACCCCAGAAGACAAGAGCGTGTATGATGCCGGCCGGTTGCTCGCCGCGGAAGAACTTGAGCTGGCCAAAAGCGTAGACCAGGGTCTTGGTCGCCCGCTCGGGGATACGGTCAAAGCGCGCGGCGGAACGGACCTTGAAAAGCACACGCAGGCGACGGAAGACCTGCCAGCCGAACAACCCGAGATAGGCCAGAAGCACCAAGGACCATATAATAGAGCTCACCGCATCCCCTCCTTCGAAGCAGTCAAGATTTAACCGTGACTAGGTCTGCCTTGCAATCCACGAGCTTTGCGCTGGCACTGTCATGGGCGTTTGCGGCCTGTGCCCCCGCCCCGGCCACCACGGTCGTGGTAAGCGGGAACAGGGGTGAACTTACCGTAAGGGCCGAGGTCGCGGCCACACCCGAGGCTCGGCGCAGAGGGCTGATGTGGCGCAACCGCCTGTCGGAGACCGAGGGAATGTTGTTCGTGTTCCCGGCCGAACAGACGCTCAGCTTCTGGATGAAGAACACCCCGGTGGCACTCGACATCATCTTCATCTCCGAGGCGTCCCGGGTCGTATCGGTGATGCCCAACACCCGGCCCTACTCGGCCCAACCGGTGCTCTCGGGCGCACCGGCCCGCTACGTGCTCGAGGTCGCCGCGGGTCTGACCACCGAGCACGGCATCGGCCCCGGTAACCGCGTTAAACTGCCACCGCTGGGCCGGGTCGAGGTCCGCTGAGCGGGCCGGCGGTACTTTGTATATTCGTCCCTACCGGGCTAATCCTTTCGGGCCGGTCGTTCCCCCTCGGCCACCCGGGCATGCCTGGGACCGGCAAGACCCACACATCACCGGACAGCAACAATGCCGCTAGAGGGAGTCCTAGAGGAGCTAAAACGCCGTAACGCCGCAGCCGAGGCCGGTGGCGGTCCCGAGCGTGTGGCCAAGCGCCACGACAAGGGCCTGCTGACCGCACGCGAGCGCATCGACGAACTGTTCGATGCCGGAAGCTTCGTCGAGGTCGACAAGCTCCGGACCCACCGCTGCACCGACTTCGGGATGGAAGAGCAGAAGACTCCGGGCGACGGAATCGTCTGCGGCTACGGCACCGTCGATGGCCGCACGGTGTTCGCCTATGCGCAGGACTTCACGGTCCTCGGCGGAAGCCTCAGCAAGACCGTGGCCGAGAAGATATGCAAAATCTTGGGTATGGCCATGAAGGCGGGCGCGCCGGTGGTGGGGCTGAACGATTCGGGCGGTGCGCGGATACAGGAAGGCGTGGAAAGCCTCGGGGGTTACGCAGACATCTTCTGCGCCAACACGTTGGCCTCGGGAGTGATACCCCAGATTTCGGGCATCCTCGGGCCCTGTGCCGGGGGCGCGACATATTCGCCGGCGCTCACCGATTTCATCCTGATGGTCGACAAGACCAGTTATATGTTCATCACGGGCCCCGAGGTCATCAAGTCGGTCACCCGCGAGGAGGTCACCCAAGAGGACCTCGGCGGGGCCATGACGCACAATTCACGCAGCGGGGTGGCCCATTTCTTGGCGGCGAACGACCAGGACTGCATAGGCCAGATTCGCCGCCTGCTCAGCTACCTGCCCTCGAACAACATCGAGGACCCCCCTATCGTGACCGTCGACGACCCGCTGGACCGCGCCACCCCCGAACTGCTCGACGTCATCCCCAACGACCCGAACAAGCCCTATGATATGTATACGATTATCGAGGCCACACTCGATTCGGGCAGTTTCTTCGAGGTCCACCGCCACTTTGCACGCAACGCTATCGTAGGCTTCGGCCGGGTCGGAGGCCGCAGCGTCGGGATTGTGGCCAATCAACCCGCGCACCTTGCAGGCTGTCTCGATTGCGACGCCTCCAACAAGATTGGCCGCTTCATACGCTTCTGTGACTGTTTCAACATCCCAGTCGTGACCTTCGAGGACGTGCCCGGCTATTTGCCCGGGACCCAGCAGGAATGGGGCGGCATCATCCGCCACGGTGCCAAGATCGTTTACGCCTACGCCGAGGCAACAGTGCCCAAGATCACCATCATCACACGCAAGTCCTATGGCGGGGCCTACTGCGTGATGGGCTCCAAGCACGTGCGCGCCGACATCAACATGGCCTACCCGACGGCGGAGATAGCGGTTATGGGCCCCGACGGGGCCGTCAACATAATCTCACGCAAGGAGATTGCGGCCGCCGAAGACGGCGAGGCCAAACGCAAGGAGCTGGCTGCGGACTACCGCGCTCGTTTCGCCACGCCCTTCAAAGCCGCCGAACTGGGGTTCATCGACGAGGTCATCTCGCCGGCAGACACGCGAATCAAGATTGCGCAGGCTCTGGCCATGCTGGCCAACAAGAAGGACAGCATCCCGCCCAAGAAGCACGGGAACATCCCCCTCTAGATGGACGCGGTAGCAACAGGCGGCCTAAACACCATGGTGGTCGGTATCGTCACCGTGTTCTTCGCCCTGACCATGCTGGTGGCCGTGATCACGGTGATGACAAAACTACTGTCTCTCGGGAACGGCACGGCGGCAACGGCCTTGCCCGGTAACGGCGGTCAGACCGGGACCGAAGCCACAGGAACCGACCGGTCGGAACTACTGGCCCGGGTCGCACTTGCCGCTTACGCCCTACACGCGGCCAGCCGAACTTCGGTACGCGGACCGGAACCGGCCTCGGCCTGGGCCAGAGCCGCACGTTCACGGCAAATCCTGCGTTTCGAGCGCAGTCAGCTGAGGAGGTAGGCAAGCGTGCCGGTCTACAAGGTGCGCCTCGATGGCAAGGAATACTCGGTCACTGTAAGCGAGGCCGCCGACGGCAGCGCAACGGTCAGCGTCGAGGGCCAGTCCTTCGAGGTCGAACCGGCCCGAACCAAGCCGCAAGCACCCGCAGCCGCGCCTTCGTCGGTCGCACCGGCCGCACCATCGGCTCCCAAGGCCGCACCGGCGCCCGCCGGGGCCGGGACCATCGCGGCCCCGATACCCGGAGTGGTGACCAAGCTGTGCGTGGCTGCCGGCGACAGTGTCGAGGCCGGCCAGGTGGTCCTCAAGCTCGAGGCGATGAAGATGGAGAACGACATCTCCACACCGGTCGCGGGTAGCGTCAAAGAGATCAAGGTCAGCGAAGGAGCCGAGGTAAGCGACGGCCAGGTCCTCCTGGTGGTCGGCTGACCCGGCCGCCCCGCTCTAGAGCCCAATATGCTCGAGGCCATCCAAGCTTTCATCCGCGAGACCGGATTCGTCGGATACCCGGCCGAACCCTTGAACCTGTTAATGATCGCGGTCGGCCTGGTGCTAATTACGCTGGCCGTCCGCAAGAACTACGAACCTCTGCTGTTGGTCCCGATAGGATTCGGCATCATCATGGGCAACATCCCCGGCTCGGGTGCCTCGCCCGAGGCCGCCGATGGCGTCATCCACTTCCTCTATTTCGGGGTCAAACACGAGATATATCCCGCCCTCATCTTCCTGGGATTGGGCGCGATGACCGATTTCTCGGCCATGCTTTCCCAGCCACGCCTGATACTGCTCGGCGCGGCCGCACAAGCGGGCATCTTCATCACATACTGTGGTGCCTTGCAGCTCGGCTTCACACCCCAGGAGGCCGGTGCCATCGGCATCATAGGCGGAGCCGACGGACCGACCACGATATTTGTCACCGCCAGACTGGCCCCCGAGCTGCTGCCCGCGGTGGCGGTGGCGGCATACTCATACATGGCGCTGGTGCCCGTCATACAGCCCCCCATCGTGAGGCTGCTAACCACGCGCGAGGAGCGCTTGATACGCATGGACGCACCGCGCGAGGTGTCGCGCACCGAACGCATCCTTTTCCCCATCGTGGCCTTTCTCGTGTGCACACTGGTCGCGCCAAAGGCGACGATACTGCTCGGAATGTTGTTCTTCGGTAACCTGCTCAAGGAATCCGGCGTAACCGACCGGCTGGCCAACACCGCCAAGACCGCCTTCATCGACTCGGTCACGATAATACTCGGTATATGCGTCGGGGCGGCGGCCTCGGCCGACCGCTTCCTCAAACCCGAGTCGCTCATGATATTCGCGCTGGGCATGGCCGCCTTCTCGGTGGCCACCGCGGCAGGAGTGTTACTGGCCAAACTGATGAACAAAATGTCGAGCACGCCCATAAACCCCATCATCGGCGCCGCCGGGGTTTCCGCGGTACCCATGGCCGCCAGGGTCGCGCTGACCACCGCGCAGAAGGAAGACCCCTCGAACTTCCTCATCATGCACGCAATGGCTCCCAATGTGGCCGGGGTAATCGGGTCGGCGGTGGCGGCAGGCGTGCTCTTGGCTATACTCAGCTAACGCGCGCTAACCGCACCGGGAGAACCAGACGATGTCCGATTTCAATAGCCAGCTCGACGATTGGACCGGCGGCACGCTCAAGAAGGCGCTGGAGCGGTCGGGGGAACGCCAAGAAAAGTTCGTCACCACCTCCGGCATCGAGATAGGCCGGCTCTATGGTCCCGACACCAACGGCGAGTACCCCGAGTCGCTCGGCATGCCCGGCGAATACCCCTTCACCCGCGGGGCCCAGGCCACCATGTACCGCGGCCGCCTGTGGACGATGCGCCAGTACGGCGGCTTTGGAACTGCCGAAGAGTCGAACCAGCGCTACCGCTATCTGCTCAAGCACGGTTCCAAGGGCCTCAGCGTGGCCTTCGATCTTCCGACCCAGATGGGACGCGATTCAGACCACCCGCTGGCCGCCGGTGAGGTCGGCAAAGTAGGGGTGGCAATCGACTCGGTCGAGGACGTGCATACCTTGTTCAAGGATATCCCGCTGGACAAGGTCACCACCTCGATGACCATCAACGCCACCGCGGCCATCCTGCTGGCCTTCTACATCAAGGTCGCCGAGGAACAGGGCGTGGGTTGGGACAAGGTCGGCGGAACCGTCCAGAACGACGTCCTCAAGGAATACATCGCCCGCGGGACCTACATCTACCCGCCCGCGGCAACGATGCGAATCACCAGCGACATCTTCGCCTTCTGTACCGAGAACGTCCCACGCTGGAACACCATCTCGATAAGCGGCTACCACATCCGCGAGGCCGGCTGCACGGCGGTGCAGGAACTGGCCTTTACGATAGCCAACGGCATCGCCTACGTTCAGGCCGCCATCGACCAGGGGCTCAACGTCGACGATTTCGCCGGCCGTCTGTCCTTCTTCTTCAACGTTCACAACTACTTCTTTGAAGAGGTCGCCAAATTCAGGGCGGCACGCCGCCTGTGGGCACGAATCATGAAGGAGCGTTTCGGGGCCAAGAAGGAACGCTCGATGATAATGCGCTTCCACAGCCAAACGGCCGGGTCGACCTTGACCGCCCAACAACCGCTCAACAACATAATCCGCACCTCGGTCCAAGCACTTGCCGCCATATGCGGCGGCACCCAGTCGCTCCATACCAACGGCTACGACGAGGCGATGGCGTTACCGACCGAGGCGGCCGCGCGCGTAGCGCTGCGTACACAGCAGACCATCGCGTCCGAGTCGGGCGTTGCCGACACCATCGACCCGATGGCCGGTTCCTATTTTGTCGAGGCCATGACCGACGAGGTCGAGCGCCGGGCCGAGGAATACATCAAGACCATCGACGACATGGGCGGGGCCGTACGGGCCATCGAAAACGGCTTCCAGCAGCGCGAGATTCAGCAGGCCGCCTATGAGTACCAGAAGGCCGTGGAATCGAAGAGCCAGATTGTCGTCGGCGTGAACGATTTCGGTGTCGACACCGAGGAGCCGATTGACCTGCTCAAAGTCGACCCCATCGTCGAGAAACGCCAGAAGGATAAGCTGGCCGAAGTGAAACAAGCCCGTGACGACGGTGCGGTCGACAGAACGCTCAAGGTGGTGACCAAAACTGCCGGCGGCAGCGACAACCTGCTGCCGTCAATCTGCGATGCGGTCGGCGCACGCGCCACGCTAGGCGAGGTCTCCGACGCGATGCGCGAGGCGTTCGGCGAGTTTGACGCCCCGGTCTTCCTCTAAGGCGCACTCTTGGTAGCCACCAAGGCATTCCTGACCAAAGGGGTCGGGCGTCATACCGAAAAACTGGCAGCCTTCGAGCTAGCCCTGCGGATGGCCGACATCGCGCAGTTTAACCTCGTGACCGTCTCCAGCATCTTTCCGCCCCACTGCAAGGTCGTTCCCAAAAAAGAAGGCCTCAAGCATCTATCCCCCGGCCAGATACTCCATGTCGTCATGAGCCGTGCCGAAAGCAACGAACCCCACCGTCACCTAGCAGCGTCGGTCGGGGTGGCCATTCCCAAAGACCGGTCGATGTACGGATATCTGAGCGAACACCACGCGTTCGGACAGACCGACGAAGTCGCTGGTGACTACGCCGAGGACCTGGCCGCCCAGATGCTCGCGACCATCATCAACGTCCCCTTCGACGCCGACACTAGTTACGACGAACGGCGCGACATGTGGCGGTTGAGCGACCAGATAGTGCGCACCCGTAATGTCTCGCAGTCCGCGCGCGGCGCCAAGGACGGGCGCTGGACCTCGGTGGTCGCTGCCTGCGTCCTGGTAGACGCCTGAGCACCAACGAGACCGAAAGCAAGATTCTCGCCGCGCTTGGTTCGACCAAACGCAAGCACACGCTGGCCGAGCAATTGCCGCAAGTGTTAAAGCTGCCGGCCAACGAGGTGCAAACGGCGCTCGAGGGGCTCGAATCGAAGGGCCACATCATCCGTACCAGGAAAGGCCGCGTGGCCCTGCCCTCCCGGCTTGGAATGGTCACCGGCCGCGTGGTGGTCAACCGCCGCGGGCGGGCCGTCGTACGGCCGGTCGACCCCAACGACCCGGCCGGCGTCATAGGTCTTGGGCGCCGCCAGGTAAGGCCGGCGATGGACGGCGACCTGGTCCTGGTCGAACCCGCGCCCTATGCCAGGCACGGACGGCCAAGCGGCCGCATAGAACGGATATTGGAACGCGGCCGCAGCCGCCTGACGGCGGTGACATCCGAAGGCGACCCCGAGACCCTCATACCCACCGACCCACGGGTGGGATATCCCGCACAACTGGCTCCCGGTGCCGAACCGGGGCCGCCGGGCGAGGTTCTCGAGTGCGAGATTACGGCTTACCCAACCTCCTACCGCAACCTCGAGTTAAGACCCTCGAGGTCGCTCGGTCCAAGGGGCCAACTTGCCACCGAGATTGAGGCGGTCTGCTCGATGATGTCGATTGCCACCGAGTTCCCCGCCGACGTGGTGGCCGAGGCCGAGGCCTGCCGGGAGCCGGGCCCTGCCGACATCGAGGGGCGGCTCGACCTGCGCGGACAGACCCAGTTCACCATAGACCCGGCTGACGCCGCCGACCATGACGACGCGGTCGGGATTGAGGCGGCCGGGGATGGCTGGCGGCTGACCATATCGATTGCCGACGTCTCCCACTATGTCAGGCCCGGCACCCGCCTCGACGAGGAGGCCCGGCGCACCACCACCAGCACATACTTTCCCGGAAGGGCCGTGCACATGCTGCCCGAGGTGTTGTCGGCGGGCGTGGCCAGTCTGGTCCCCGACCGTGACCGCCTGGCGATGTCGGTCACCATCGACATCACACCCGACGGCAAGCCGGCCGTGGCCGGGCTTGCCAAGACCGTCATCCGCAGCCACGCCAAGCTCAGCTACCAAGCGGCCCAGGACATCCTTGACGGTGCCAGCAACCACGAGCTGGCAGACGCGCTGGCGATGATGAAGGGGTGCGCCGCAGCGCTTCGCTCCGAACGAATGGCACGCGGGGCCATCGACCTCGACCTGCCCGAAGGAGAGGTCGCGCTTGACGACAAAGGCCAGCCCACCGGCATGCGCCGGGTCGAACGGCTTACCACCCACCGCATCATCGAGGAGTTCATGCTCGCGGCCAACGAGGCCGTGGCCTCCCATCTGACGGAGAAACAGCGCCCGCTCTTGTACCGCGTCCACGAGCGCCCCGACGAAACATCGATAAGCCGTCTGGCGGCCCGGCTCTCGCTGCTGGGTCTCAGGTTGCCACGCGAGGGAGCCTTGCGTGAACCCGCTGCCCTGGCCGCCGTGGTCAACAAGGCCCGTGGCAAGCCCTTCGAACGAATCGCCAATATCATGGTGCTGCGCGCGATGGCCCAGGCCCGGTACGCGGCCGAACAGGCTATCCATTTCGGGCTTGCCAGCCAGTGCTACACCCATTTCACCTCGCCCATCCGCCGTTACCCGGACATCGTGGTCCACCGGGCGCTCGGCGCGACACTCGGCGTGAACGCCGGCGATGCCGAGAAGGCCGCTTCGCTGCCCCAGCTCGGGGTCGACTGCAGCCAGAGCGAGCGGCGCTCGATGGAGGCTGAACGCGATGTGACGCGGGCAGCGGGAGTCATGATTATGGCCGGCCACGTGGGAGACAGCTTCCAGGGCACCATCACCTCGGTCGAAAGGTTCGGCTTCTTCGTCGAACTCGACGAAATGTTCGTCGATGGGTTGGTCCCGCTCGGGCGGCTCGAAGAGTACTACGAGTTTCACCGCGAGCGCCTAGAACTGGTCAGCCGGAGCTCGGGGCGGACCTTCAAGATAGGCCAAAGGTTGACGGTGCGGGTGGCTTCGGCTGAACTCGGCGAACGCAGCCTCGAACTGGAGCCCCTGGATTGACCCGAACGCTGGCCACAGCAACCGCACTAGCCCTCGTGCTGACCCTAACGGCCCTGCCGGCCACGGCCGACCTGCGCCGCACCCCGGTAGTAGAGGCCGTTGAAAAGGCCAGCCCAGCAGTCGTCAATATCTACACGGAAAGGGTTGTCAGCACGCCCTTCCGACGCCCTTCCCCCTTTACGGGCGATCCGTTCTTCGACGATTTCTTTTCCGACTTCTTCGGCGGCATGCCGAGCCCCCGTACCGGTGCCAAGCGGACCTCGCTTGGTTCGGGCGTGATTATCCGCGCCGATGGCACGCTCATCACCAACGAGCATGTAATCGTACACGCCTCCAACATCCGCGTGCTGATGGCCGACAAGCGCGAGTTCTCGGCCACACTGGCTGGCGCCGACTCCGACTCCGACCTTGCGGTCTTGAGGGTCGAGACCGACGAGGCACTGCCCGTCGTGACCATGGCGGCCGATGATAGGATACTCATAGGCGAGACCGTGATCGCCATCGGCAATCCTTACGGCCTCTCGCATACTGTCACCACGGGCGTGGTAAGCGCCGTCGGCCGCACGATACAAGCCAGGGACCTTGTCTATCACGACTTCATCCAGACCGATGCCTCCATCAATCCCGGGAACTCGGGTGGTCCCTTGATGAACGTCGAGGGCCGGTTGATTGGAATCAATACGGCCATCCACAACGATGCAGAGGGCATCGGGTTCGCGATTCCCATCCACAGGGTCCGCAATATCGTGGAACAAATTCTCGAGCACGGCGGCGTACAGCCGCCCTGGGTCGGCATACAGGTGCAGAACCTCACCCCCGAAATCGCCTTCCATTTCGGTGTCGGATCGGGCGCAGGGGTTCTCGTAAGTTCCGTGGAGGAGACCAGTCCGGCCGCAGGCGCCGGTCTAGAGCGCGGAACGATAATCACGCGTGCCCAAGGCGAGAAAATAGCAACTGCGGCCGGCTATGCGCGCATCACCCACGGCATGGCCGCCGGCGACCGTCTCAGACTGCGCATCCGTCAGAACGGTGAAGAGCGGGACCTCGTGATTAAACTGTCCGCCCTGCCAGCCGACCGGATAGACACCTTTGCCTGGAAGGCGATGGGCATAAAGGCGGTGGACGCGGCCGGGGGCGACGGCGTGGTGGTCGAGGACGTACGCTACCGTAGCCCGGCCCACGAGATTGGAATCGAGAAGGGCGATCGCATATCCGCCCTCGGTGGCCGCGAGGTGGACGGGGGCGACGCCTTTCGCCGACGCTTGGCCTCGTTCCGCAACAGCAACAGCGTCCTGGTATCGGTGGTACGTGGGCGGCGTCTGTACCGGGTGACGCTCAAGCTAGACCGCCGCTTCTGACACTCAGAGTTCCGAAAGTATCAAGGGGCCCATATCGGCGACCAGCTCTTGGGCCAACTCGCGCAGGTTTCGGCCGCGGTCCTCGAGCATGACCGCCACGCGGCCAAGCGCGGCGAAGTAACGTTCAACGTCGGCAAGCTCCTCGGACCCGAGCCGCTCCTCGACCAAACCTGAGAGGTGTTCGTGGGTCTCGGCTATCTGCTCGAGCAAGTGTCGTTTGAGATCAGCGTCCGTCATATAGCCTCCGTCGCTAGTCGAACAGTCCTTCGAGCGTGTCCCGGCCAAGCTCGGCCAGACTGGCCACGACGAGGTCGGCCTCCAGCTCTTCGGCCGCATAGCTGTTGGTGACCGCGACGCGCTTCATGCCGGCCCGCGCCGCAGCCTCGAGTCCGCCCGTGGAATCTTCGATGACCACACAGGCGCCCGGCTCCACGCCGAGCCGCCGGCCGGCCTCGAGGAAGGTCTCAGGATTCGGTTTTCCGAAACGCACATCGTCGGCCGCGACAACATGCTCGAAATAGCCGCCCAGGCCGGCCGCGCCGAGCACCAGGTCTATCTCGGAACGTAACGCCCCCGAGCCTATCGCGGTGGGAACCGGCTCGGGGCCGCCCACAAGCTGGTCGAGCAACTCCCGGACACCGGGAAAGATACGCACCCGCTCGCCGACCAGGTCTTTGAAGATGCTGGCCTTGTCGCCCATCAGGGCCCAAACGGTCTCGGGGTCGGCCTGGCGTTGGTTGTCGGTGAGTATGGCGGCAAAACCGTCCTGATCGTTAAATCCGACATAGCGTTTGAAGTAATCGGCCTCGCTTATGCTTATGCCGTGCGACTCCAGGGCCAGACGAAAACCGGCCAGGTGCAAAAGTTCATCGTCGGCGATTACACCGTCGAAATCGAAGATAACGGCCCCGAACATGGCGCTATCGTCGGCCGCTCCGCCTCAGCCTGGCGGCCAGCCCATCCCACGGCCGGCCAGGAGGTGGAAGTGCACATGGAAGACCGTCTGGCCGCCGTCGCGGTTGCAATTGGCCACCACCCGGTATCCGTCCCCGGCAAAGCCCTGCTCACGAGCGATGCGCGCGGCCGTCAGATAGACCTCGCCCACCAGTTCGGCCGGGGCCTGGTCGAGGTCGGCGATGGTCTCAATGTGTTGGTGGGGAATGATGAGAACGTGGGTCGGCGCGGCCGGATTGATGTCGCTAATTACGAACAGACGGCCGTCATCGCACAATTTTTCGGCGGGAACTTCGCCGTCGCGTATCTTGCAGAACAGGCAGTCACTCACGGCCAAAACTGATGTCACGGCCGTCACCGTTCTGCAATCCTGCCCGTCTCAAGCCAGCCTCGCGATTAACCCGTCAAGTTCCGTGGTACCGAGTATGAAGTTGCGGGGCGTCGACATGACCGATGTCATCACGCGGCGCACCACCGCCGGCTCGGGCCGCTTGCCCTCGAGACCGGCCGAGATTTCATCGAGGGTGTGGAACGGGGCGATTATATCCCCCGAGATGAGCAGCCCGTTGAGACGGCCGTCGCAAAGGCGGGCCGAGGCCTCGACCGCACCGAGCATGGTACGTTCCACCTCCGAACTCTCATCGTCGGCCAACGGACCACGTTCGGCCAGGAAGGCCTCGTGAGCGGCCCGGTCGGCCAAGTGCAGGGACACCCCCGAACGCCAGGATTCGAGATCACCCATCCCGGCGTTCCAAGCCCGGACAATCTCTTGGCTCCAGGTCTGCTCCCAGGCGTCCGGTCCCTGCCTAGTGGCCAGTTCGCCGACGCTGGCCGCAGGCTCGAACGAGTCCCGGTCGACCACCGACACCCCCTCGGGGTCGTGTTCGGCAAGCAAGCGGCCAAGCTCGGCGAAACTAGTGTCGATGGCCACGTGCTGTTCGACGATGCAGACGCCGTCGGCCGCAACGCTGAACGAGGCGTGTGCGACCGTCCGGCCGCCGACCGTTATTAGGTCACGCCCCGCGTAGAAGGGGGCGAGTCCCACCGTAGTTAGCGCGGCCAGAAGAGGCCGCAGAGCACGGTTTAGGACCTGGTCGGGCCTGAGCGCCTCGCCGCCGCTGCCCAGACCGTCGACGCTGGGCAAGACCAGGGTCATGGCGGCAATACCCGGACCCAGGACCACCGCACGCCCACCGCTCCAGCGTCTCTCCAATGCGCCGGGTGCAGGAGCAGGACGGCGGTGGAAACGCCCCAGGCATAGAGCCGGCCGGTCGCGCCGCCATAAGCGGGCCAGGGGAAGGCCGGCATCGGCCACGACCGTCATCATGGCCTGGTCGCGGGCAAAGCCCTCGGCTGAGGTCTCGATGCCGGCATTCCACAAGGACAGTGGACCCACCCGGCCAGCTTAGCAGAAGCTCGCCACAGGCCGACAATGCCGCTATGTGGTACCAATGAGCCGCCGCCGCAAATGGCTCATCGCCATAGCCGGCCTCGCCATCGTGGTCGCATTCGTGGCCTTGCGCGGTCCCCGTATCCCCGACGGCTCCTACCTCGTCGTCGAACTCGCGGGTCAGTACGCCGAGGGAGCCCGCCCTGGACTGATCGGCCGCCTGCTCGGCGAGAGACGCTCGCTGGTCAGTCTTCTCGGCAACCTCGAGAAGGCGGCCTACGACCGGCGTCTTTCCGGCATCATAGTACGGGTCGGCGACCTAGAGACCGGCTGGGCCCAGGCCGCCGAGATACGCGACCGGCTCCGTGATGCAAGAGTGCGCGGCAAACGTGTGCTCGCGCTGCTCCGCGGAGACCATCTGGGCGGAAACCTCGAATACTATGTCGCGTCAGCGGCCGAGGAAGTACACGTGTCGCGCTCTTCGACGCTGATGTTGAACGGACTGTCGGCCAACTTCATGTTCTTCGGCGGCGTCTGGGAAAAGATTGACGTTGCGCTCGAGGTCGAACGCCGTGGCGAGTACAAGACCGCGGCCGACACTTTGGCGGGCCGGACCATGTCCGCCGCCCACCGCGAGATGGCCAACTCCATACTCGATTCGGTCAACGCCGAGTTCACCGCCGCGCTGGCCACAGGCCGCGCGCTTCCGGCCGGCGAGATTGAGGCCATCATCAACGCCAGCCCGGCCTCGCCCGAGGCTCTCATCGAAGCCGGACTCGCCGACGGACTTAGCTCCATGGACGAGCTGTTGAGCGGACTGAGAACCGGCGGCCGTCCGGCCCCTACCGTGACCGAAACCACCTACGACCGCGTCAGCCGAAAGCAGGTGGGCCTGGGTGGTGGCGGGAAGATCGCGGTCATCCACATCGACGGGACCATCGTAAGCGGGCCCGGCCGGCGCGGGCCCGGCCCCGGCATGTCGGTCGGTTCCGGACCCACAGCTCTGCTCCTGGAGGCAACGGCGGCCGACCCCTCAACTGCCGCCATCGTACTTCGCATCGATAGCCCGGGTGGTTCGGCGCAGGCCTCCGACGAGTTGTGGACCGTCATCCGAACTGCGGCCATCGAAAAGCCGGTAGTGGCCTCGCTCGGCGATGTGGCTGCCTCGGGCGGGTACTACCTGGCCTCGGCCGCCGACCTTGTCGTGGCCGAACCGGCCACACTGACCGGCTCTATCGGCGTGGTCCTGTTCAAACCCAACATCGCCGGACTCTTGGGCCGGCTCGGGATAGGCAGCGAAACGCTAGGGCGCGGGCGTTACTCGCGCATCATGGACGTTACCAAGGGATTGGACCGGGCCGAGCGCTCGCTGCTCAGCACCCAAATGGAGCGGGTCTACGAGCTTTTCCTCGACCGGGTGGCCGAGGGCCGTTCGATGACCGTAGAGGAGGTCGGCCGCTTGGCCCGTGGAAGGGTATGGACCGGCCGCCAGGCCTTGGAGATCGGCCTCGTCGATCGCCTCGGAGGGCTGCAAACGGCCGTGCAGGCCGCGGCCAGGCGTGCCGGGCTCGACGACCCCGGCCAACTCGAGGTCGAACACCTACCCCACCCCGCAGGACCCTTGGCCGAGCTTCTCGCGATGCGCGACCAGACCTACGAGGTCCCGGTGGTCCGGCTTCCGGCCACCGTCTCGCGTATGTTGGGCTCGGCGCTTGGACTGGCCGCAGTTCTCGAGCCCGGCATACTGGCTCTGGCCGCGACCGTGCCGGTAATCAACTAACCGACCACGGCGGCAGGGGTCCTATCCCGTTTCGACGATGACGGGCGTGCCGCGTTCGGCACCGGTGCAAGCGGCGGCCGACCCCTGGGCCACCGCTATCTCCAATGTCCCACGGCTCGAGATGAGCGCGACCAATCGGCCGGGCCCGGCCCCGACATAGCTGGTCGATATTCCGTCGATACGCTGCTGGCCCAGACCGACACGGCAGTTCTCAGCCGGGCCGGCTAGTCTAGCCGCAGAGATGTTGGTCATCAGGTTGCCAAAACGGTCTACGGTGAGGACCTGGCCGCGGACCGCCCCGTCACTACTAACCGGAACGGGCAGCTCGAGCTCGACCATCGCCTCGACCGCACTGCCAAACTCTTCGACTGCGGTCCCGTCTGCGAGATGCCCGGCCACCGGCGCGAACAAGTCGCGCCCATGGAAGGTGTCCGACAGCGGCAAACGGAAAAAGCTCTCATTGGTCAGACGGCGAACGGTCCTGGGAACCACTGCCGCTAGCGACAGTAATCCATTGTCGGGACCTATGTAGTAATGCCCCGATGAGGCCACCAGCAAGGGCGCCCGTTTGCCCCCTACCCCGGGGTCGACGACGGCCAGGTGGATGGTGCCCGGAGGGAACAGCGGTGCCGCGTCGGCCAGCGCCAGAGCGCCGCCCAGGATATCGCAGCCCGCTATCTCATGGCTGATATCGACAAACCTGGTCTCGGGGGCCAAGGAAAGTATCACCCCCTTCATAGCACTGACGTAAGGGTCGGCCGCCCCGAAATCGGTCAGTAGCGTGACCGTTGTCCTACTCAAGAATAGCGGTCCTCGGTCCAGGGGTCGGCACCGTTGGAGTACCCGTTGCTCTCCCAGAAACCGCGGCGGTCACGGGCCATGAATTCGATGCCCGAGACCCACTTGGCCGACTTCCAGGCGTACAGGCGAGGGACCACCAAACGCATCGGGCCGCCGTGTTCGGGGTCGAGCGGACGGCCGTCGTGTATGTGGGCGAACATGGAATCCTCGGCGGCGAACTGTTCGAGCGGCATGTTGGTGGTGTAGCCACCGTAGCAATGGACCATAACGTGGCGCGCTTCGACAGACACTGCGGCCTCTTCGACCAGGCGCGAGGAGGGAACACCCGTCCAATGGTTGTCGAGGCGGCTCCAGGTGGTCACACAGTGAAAATCAGCCGTCATCGTCAGCGAACCGAGTGCAAGGAAGCCGTCCCAGTCCCACTCCCTCTCACTAGCCACCAAACCGAACACCCTCAAGCGCCAATCGCTGGTGTCGATACGCGGGGTCGGACCGTAGGTCAGGACCGGGAACCCGGTGGTCAGACGCTGGCCGGGCGGAACGCGGTCGCGCTGGTCGCTCATAGCTCCGGGTCCCCCGAACCCTTCGGAAGACCGGCGCGGGACTGGAACTGCTCGAGGTCGGTCTCGACCGAGTCACCGTCGCCACGGCCGAGACCGGCCACGAAACTCCCCGTAAGGCCACGCATGAGCCCGTCCTCGGCCGCGCCGAGGAGTTGGCCCAGAGATGACAGCTCCGACATGGCCCGCCCCACATGCTCCAGGGCCTCTGCCTGGCGGCCACCATCGCGATGAGCCAGGGCCTTTAGGAGCTCTTCCTTGGCACACTCGACCGGACCCACGGCCTCGGGACCCAGCACGGTCTTTAGCTCGTCTATTCCGGCGATGAAGCCTTCTATGGCCCACTGCCTTTCGTTCTCTGACATGGTCGGGTAGATATTCGTCCGGACGGCCGGAAGGACACGATGCTATTCGCTATTATCTGCCGCGACGGCCCCGATGCAAAGGAACTCCGGCTACGGCTGCGGTCGGCGCACCTGGAGTATCTCGAGGGCTTCGATGGCGAGGGCGCGCTTCCCCTGGCGGGTCCTCTTACGGACGGCGCCGGAAGTCTGATTGTCGTAGACCTGGAAGATGAACAGGAGGCCCGCCGCTTTACCGACAACGACCCCTACAACAAAGGCGGCGTGTTCGAAGAGGTGGAAATACACCCCTTCAAGCAGGTATTTCCCGAGCCCTCCTCGTGACCCCAAAGGGTCCCAAGGCCGAGGTCTACCCGAAACGCCGGCAACGGGCGCTCGCGGCCATGGACCAGAACTCGGTCCTGTTTATCGCCGGTCCGGCCGAGGCGGTCTACTCCAACGACGTCTGCTATCGCTACCGCCCCGATACCAACATTCGCTACCTGACCGGCTACGAAGACCCGGCATGCCTGATGCTCGGCGCCGCAGGGCTCACGCTGTTCGTCGAAGCCCGCGATGCCGAACGTGAGCGCTGGACCGGACCGCGCCTGGGCCCCGAAGGAGCGGCCGAGCGTTACGGCGCCGAGCAGGGCCTCGCGCTCGACCAATGGCCGGCCAAGCTCGAAGAGGCCCTCGGAAATGCAAAGGTCGTCTACTACGACCACTCACTCGACCCGTACGCCGAGGTCAGAGTGCGCGAACTGTTATCGGCCTCGGGCGCGCCCGAACTGCGGCCCGCCCGTGAGCTTCTCGGCCAGCTTCGAGTGATAAAGGAGGAGGCCGAGATTCGAATAATGCGCGAGGCCATCCGGCTTAGCGCCCAGGCACATCGAAGCCTTGCCGGCCTGGTCCGTCCGGGTATGTCCGAGTACGAGGCCGAGGCTGCTATCGACCATGAGTTCAGGCGGGGCGGATGCGCGGGCCCGGCCTACCCCACCATCGCGGCCTCAGGCGCCAACGCCACCGTGCTGCACTACATCCGCAACGACCGCACAATGAACGAGGGCGACCTCCTGCTGGTCGATGCCGGTGGCGAGTACGGCGGCTACTGCGCCGATATCACCCGGACCATCCCGGTCGGCGATTCCTATTCGGGCCCCCAAAGAGAGGTCTATGAGACGGTACTGACCGCACAAAAGAGCGCGATAGACGCCGTAAGGCCCGGGGTCACTTACGGCGAAGTCCATATGCAGGCACTGGCCTCCTTGGTCCCGGCCATGATCGAGATAGGGCTGCTCGAAGGCAGCGTCGATGAGTGCATGGAGTCGCGGACCTACACCGACTACTACATGCACCGGACCAGCCACTGGCTGGGTATGGACGTTCACGACCTGGGAAGCTATGGCCAGGACGGGGACAGACCGCTCGAGCCCGGCATGGTGCTCACCGTCGAACCCGGCATCTACGTGTCCGAGGGTGCCGACTGCCCCGAACACCTGCGCGGCATCGGCGTCCGTATAGAGGACGACCTGCTAGTGACCGACAATGGCGCAGAGGTGCTCAGCGCGGTCGCGCCCAAAGAGACCGCTGAGATAGAAGAACTCCGGGGCCGGGCTCTAGCCTAACGCCCGGCCGCGTTGCGCGCCAGGTAGGCCAGTATTCTGGCCCGCTCCTGGTTGCTGAGAGGGATACGGGCACGCTTCATTTGGTCGCCGGCCATCATATCCACCTGGGCTTCCCACATAGCGGCCGTAAGTAAGGCCGGCCCAAAGGCCTGGTGGCAGACACCGCACTTGGCCTGGTAGAGGGCCGTATCCACGCCTTCCGGTTCGGGCAGCGGACGCGAGCAGCCGGCCGCGAGCAGCAGGAGGAGGACAATGGCCGGCCGCGCAAAGTTGCGGCTCAAAGCTCGAGCCGGCACCTTGCTTCCTGGCCCGGGGCCTCTTCGACGACAAGCTCTATGGTCTCGACGCCACGCTCGGACAGTATCGCCAAACGCTCGACAAAGCGCCCAGCCAGATATTCGGCCAGCTCTTCGGCCGAAGAATGGGCCAGCGGCAGCACTACGCAATCGGCCTCTGGCAGGCTAAAGCGCGAACCGTCCTGACATGTTATCTCGAGCTGTCCATCCGCCTGTACTATCTTGAGGGTATCGTTGCCGGCCGGCACGAGCACCCTTTCGTTTAGCTCCTGGCAGATTTCTCGTGCGGCCTGCTTGATGTCGCCGAAATCGACCACGTAGCCGTCCTCGCCCAACCGTCCGGCCACCCGCACCGAGACCCGGTAGTTGTGACCATGGAGCCGTTCACGAAAGCCGTCGTAGACCTGGAAATGGGCCGCGTTGAACTTGAAGTAGTCCTTGGCCACGAAGACTTCGTAACTACGACCCATGGCTAGGCGACCTCGGCCAGTGGGCGCTCGGACATGAGAGCGCCGCGGACAATATCGACCACCTCGGCCCCATCGGCGGCCCGGCCGATGGCCTGGCGGATGCTTGCACTGCCCGGCATTGTTTTGACCAAGCGGCAGGAGACCCCGCGCAGGCGTCCTATGTAGGCCCGTTTCTCGAGCGTCTCGGCCAGCAGCTCATGGAAGCGCGATACCGATTCCACGCGCTGGGCCGGGGTCGGTGGCTCGACGGCCAGACCAGCGGCGCGACGGCTGACCTGGGCAAATATCCAAGGGTTGTCGATGGCCGCGCGCCCTATCATCACCCCATCGGCACCGCTTTCGGCCAGACGTGAAAGCACCGCATCCGGACCGCTGAGGTCGCCGCTGCCGATGACCGGAATGGAAAGCTCGGCCTTTATACGCGCGACCAGGTCCCAGTCGGCCTGTCCGGTGTAAAGCGCCCGACGGGTACGTCCGTGGACCGCGAGCATTGAGGCACCCTCATCGGCGGCCAAGCGGGCGATGTCAAGGGCGTTGCGCGAGTCGTCGTCCCAGCCCGAACGAATCTTGACGGTCACCGGGACCGACACCCGGCGCTTTATGGCCCGTAGTATCGCACCGAGACGGCCTGGCTGCCGCATAAGCTCGGCCCCGCCGCCGCGGCGCACGACCTTGGGCGCCGGACAACCGCAGTTCACATCAACGATGTCGGCGCCGGCCTCCTCGGCCATCTCGGCCGCACGCGCCATCCGGTCAACATCGGCACCGAAGATCTGTACCGAGACGGGCCGTTCGGACTCTTTGAAGCGCAGCATTGCCAGGGTCTTGGGATTGGCCCGGGTAAGGCCCTCGCTGGAGATGAACTCGCTTACGACCAGACCGAGCGCGGGACCGCTCATCTCGCGCACCAGGCTGCGGAAGGCGCAGTCGGTGACACCCGACATGGG
>JAYGCK010000066.1:0-5082 GCA_046583395.1 Deltaproteobacteria bacterium | reverse complement strand
CACACCGTCATGGTTTATCGGCTGCGCTCCCCAGTTGTAGGAGCGAGTGACGTGCGCGTTGCCCCAAGGCTCGAGCACCTCGTAACCGATCGGCGTTCCGAAACGACCAGCCGTCACCGTGACGCCACCGGCGTCATAGGCGATATTGGCTATGGCCAACTGCGCACCGTCACCACTGTCGGTATCATCGGCCTCACTGGCCAAGTCACCAAAGTTGATGGCTGCCGCGTAGCTGACATCCCCACGCGAGCCAGAGACACCGACCTGAACCAGGTCGACCGCAAAAGACTCGTCGTTGCCTTCGTAGTTGGCAGTATTGCCACGACCCGCTGGCGGATCATTCAAATCCATGGTGTAGGAGACCGAAGCCCCCACCGAAACCTCATCAGCCGAGGCGACTGTCGCGAAACCCGCTATAGCCACCGCAGCCATTATTGCTACCACTCTCCTCATGATTTCCTCCTCCTTCCTCATTAGCTTCGAATTTACGATTCAGAGCCGCCTGGCCTGGCCTGTTACCAGTCCCCCACCGCACCTGTCCCCATCGGGCGATCGGTGCGAGCCAAAGGGCCCTCCCCCAAATTGGGGGTACCGAATCAAGGTGCCCACCAGGGTGCTGGAAGTCAAGTCAGGGCTTACAGAAAGCCAACTTAGACACCGATAGCTCATGAAGTGCACAGAGGTTGGGCAAAACAGGGCCCGGGTTAACGCGCCGCATTAGACGCGGCGCGTTATACTCAGCTCTCACGACCGCCGCTCGCCGCTAGCAGGCCGGCCAGGGCCAAGCACAGGCTGCCGGCCACCAGTCCGGCCGGTGCCGCCGACCAGGCCCCGCCCAGTAGCAGCATATGGCGGGGTTCGGCCATCTTTAGCTCCTGGAGATAGAGCACGTTTCCCGGGTACCGCTCGTAGCCGCGAAGTGCCCTGAAGTAGACCTCGTCGGAGGCCGCTGCCCGCCAGCAATAGATCGAACCGGCCATCCCGAGAACTACCAGGACAAGACCAAGTGCCTTCATGTAAGCCGACATGACTCCCATTATAGTCGTCGCCACAGCACGGTCGATGGCCTGGCATGCCGCCGTCCCTTCCACTTGGCCACGGGCACTCGGTCGGGTCCGGCCAGCTCGAACCCATTTCGCTCGAAGAAGGCGGCCGCCTCGCCGCTGGAGGTACAAGCGAACAGGGCGCGTCTTCGCCCGGCCCTGGCCACCTCGACCAGCCGGTCGAGAATGCGCTTGCCTACCCCTTGGCCCTTGAACCGGGTTATCGAATACAGGCCCACGACCTCGGCCAAACGCCGGCTGCGGTAACTGTCCAGGTCCAGGCTGGCCAGACCGGCCAAGCGGTGGTCCTCAAACCAGGCGCCATAGGCCGAAAGCAACAACTCGGCCCGTTCGGCCTTGCTGCGCCTTAGCAACACCCTGTCCCGCTCCCCGCGGCCGAGAAGGGCCAGTGCCTGGTCGAAGTCATCGATACCCAGCTTGGCGACCCGGCAGTAAGGTCCCTGGGTCAGCAGGGTCCCGGAACCCTCGTAGGTCAGCAGCTCCCGTTCGAGGCCCTCGGGACCGGTCAGATTGACCGAGGACACCCCGGCGGCCAGCGCCCGCCGGCACAGCTCCAGCTCGCGTGCCGTCCAGGGTCCTGGCGGACTCAAGCGGGCCAAGCGTGCGGTCGTCACGAACGACATACGCTTGCCTGCTCTGCTCATCCCGCCACGCGGGTCGACCAGGACCAACTTTGAGATGCCTAGCGCCGTGGCCAGCGCTACGGAGAAACGCAGCCTCTGGATGCCCGAGGCTTGCTTGCCAGCAACGACGGCCGCCCGTCCCTTATCGACCAGCTCACGGCTAAGCGCGACGAGCGCGGGCCCGCCAACCGGGTCGAGCTTGCGGTAAGCGCCGCGACCTAGACCGGCGCGCGGCCCGCCGCTTACAACGACCATCGTCGAGTTGGCCACCAGCCGCTCGACCACCGCGGCCACTTCGACCAAACGCAGACCATCGGCCAGGTGAAACAGTATCGACCGGTGCTTGAAGGCGTGAAGGTAGAACTCTTTTTCCGACAGTGGTGTGCGTGGGGCCATCGGCCATACTCCAGGCATGCCGTCTACGTAGCCCCCGGCCATCTTGCAAATATGCCCACGGGCCCCTAGAAGGCCGCCATGAGGACGATTGCCAAAGCGCTCGTGGCCGCGGTGTTACTGGCCCCACTGGTTGGCCTGGCTCAGGCGACCGGCGAGGAGGACAAACGGCCCTGGCAGGCCGAGGGCAACCGTGCGGCCGTGGCCACCGAGCACATACTGGCATCGGAAGCCGCACTCTCGGTACTTCGCGACGGCGGCAACGCGGTGGACGCCGCAGTGGCCGCCTCCCTGGCCATCGCGGTGGTCAATCCATCCTCGGCCGGGCTCGGCGGCGGCGGTTTTATGCTGGTGTTTGTGGCCGCCGAGGGCCGCGTCCACGCGCTCGACTACCGTGAGACCGCGCCGCGCCGGGCAAGCCGCGATATGTACACGCCCGGCGGTGCCTATCATGCCCAGACCAGCCTGTACGGCGGCAAGGCGGTGGCCGTTCCCGGGGAGGTCGCCGGACTCGAGGCCGCACTCGAACGCTTTGGTAGCCGTTCCTTCGAAAAAGTGGCGGCTCCGGCCATAGCGCTGGCCCGCCGTGGCTTCGTGGTCGAAGAACATCTGGCCGGTAGCATCGCGGCGAGAAAGGACAAGATAGCAGCCAACGACGCGATGGCCTCCATGTTCTTGCACGACGACGGCAGCCCCTACCTGGCCGGCGAGACGATGACCCGGCCGGGCCTGGCCGACACCCTGGACTTGCTCTCACGCTCCGGGACCCGGGTGTTCTACGAAGGCGTGCTGGCGATGGACCTCGCCAAGGCCGTGTCGCGACAAGGCGGGCTGGTAGATGCCAAGGACCTGGGCGCTTACCGCGTGAAGTGGCGCGACCCGGTCATTACCGACTACCGGGGTCTCCGCGTGGCCGGAATGCCGCCGCCCAGCTCCGGGGGCGGAACGATCGCGGCGGCCCTAGCCGTGCTCGAGCCTTACCAGCTTTCCGACATGGGCGCAGGTTCGGCGACCTATCTCCACCTATTGGCCGAAGTAATGAAGGCCGTGTTCGCCGACCGGGCCAACCACTACGGTGACCCCGATATGGCCGATGTTCCGCTTGAGCGGCTCATCTCGGCCGCACACACCGACGCGATAAGGGCCCGTCTGAGTGCCTCGCGCGCCATACCGTCGGCCGACTACGGGCGCAGTACAACGGGGGATGACTCGGGCACCTCGCACATCTCGGTCATCGATGAGCAGGGCAACGCCGTTGCGATGACCACCAGCATCAACACCGCGTTCGGCTCGATGGTCGCGGTGCCCCGCCGCGGCATCATTCTCAACAACACCATGGACGACTTCTCGGCCCGCCCCGGTCTGCCCAACATCTACGGACTGGTCGGCAGCGAGGCCAACTCGATCGCACCCCGCAAACGGCCGCTGTCGAGCATGTCGCCGACCATCGTGCTCGAAGGCGGCAAGGCACGCCTGGCGCTCGGAGCCTCGGGCGGGCCGCTTATCATCTCGGCCAGCTTGCAAACCATCCTGGGCATCACCGATTTATCGCTCCACGCCGGCGAGGCCGTCGCCGCCCCGCGCATACACCATCAGTGGATGCCCGAAGTGCTGGGGTTCGAAAAAGGCATAGACCCCGCCGTAGGCCGCAGCCTTGGCCGCCGTGGCCACCAGCTCATGCCCTTGTCCGGCAGCGCATCGGTACAGGCCGTGGAGATGACAAAGGCCGGCGATAAGACCCTGTTGCGGGCCGTGTCCGACCCCAGAAAGGGCGGCCGCCCGGCTGCCTATTGAGAACCGAATAGTTAGAAAGGCTCGGCGACGACGATTGTGGCCTCACGGCCTGGCCCGGTCGATACGAGTTCTATATCGGCGCCGACCAGTTCCTGGAGACGGTCGACATAACGGCGCGCCGCCGCGGGCAGGTCGTCAATGTTCGACAGGCCCGAGATGTCCTCGGTCCAACCTTCGAGTTCTTCGTATACCGGCTCGCAGCGTTCCAACTCGGCGGCCGAGGCCGGGACCGAGCGGGTCTCCTGGCCGTCTAGCCTATAGGCGGTACACACCCGCAGCGGGTCGAGCCCGGTGAGCACGTCGAGCTTGGTCAGCGCGATGGCAGCGGCGCCCGAGAGCCTCACGCTGCGACCGACCACTACCGCGTCGAACCAACCGCAGCGGCGAGGACGCCCGGTGGTGGCACCGAACTCTGCGCCTTCCTCGCGCAGGCGCTGGCCGGTCTCATCATCGAGTTCGGTGGGAAACGGCCCGGCACCGACCCTGGTCGTGTAGGCCTTCGAGATGCCCATCACGCGGCCAATCAGCGAAGGGGCCAGTCCAGCGCCCGAACAGACCGCACCAGCTGCGGTGTTAGAAGAGGTGACGAAGGGATAGGTCCCGTGGTCGACGTCGAGCATTACCCCCTGGGCCCCCTCGAACAGCACCTTCTTGCCCTCAACGACGGCCTCGTGGAGATACTCGGAGGTATCGGCAATGTGCGGCACAAGCTGGCGGGCCGCCCCGGCAAGCTCCTCGACCATCGCATCGTAGTCCAGGACATCTTCGCCCAGCATCGCCTCGAGATATGCGTTCTTCTCTTCGAGGTTGCCCCGCAGCTTCTCGCGGAACCCGGCCTCGTCGAGAAGGTCTACCATCCTGAGGCCCGTACGCGCGGCCTTGTCCTCGTAGGCTGGCCCTATGCCGCGGCCGGTGGTGCCGATCTTTCCCTTGCCGCGCTTGCGCTCACGCGCGTGGTCGATGGCCTTGTGGTAGGGAAGGATTAGATGAGCCTCGCGGCTGACCAGCAGACGCGAGCTTTCCATCATGTGCCCGGCCGCGCGCAAACCGGCCAACTCTTCCACCAAGGTGGGCGGGTCGACGACGACGCCGCCGCCGATCACACAAACGGTTTCCTCGTGGAGCGCGCCAGAGGGGATGAGATGCAATACGGTCTGATGGCCTTCGACCACCAACGTGTGTCCCGCGTTGTTGCCGCCCTGAAAACG
>JAYGCK010000063.1:0-36666 GCA_046583395.1 Deltaproteobacteria bacterium | reverse complement strand
AGCCTCAAGTAGGAACCTAGAGTGGCGGCTGTATGCACACAGACGCCGCCGCCCGAGCAGTCGCGCCCATAGGGCGGCGAATGGCACTCACCCCCCGGACATTCGGCATCCACACTACAACTCACACTATCGTTGGCTCCGCCAAGACAGACTAGCCGGTTACAGGGCAAACCAGCATAAAAACCACCCTCACAACGGCCTACATGCAGGGCGCTAGCCGGCGGCACAGCCACAGTATCCATCCCGAGGTTACGGAAGTGACCGAGCCCGCCGCTGTTGAAGTGATTGATCTGTATGACCTGATTGTCCGAGTCAAAGGATGCAAATATCTCACCGGGCGAGAGATCGTAGGCCCCTTCGCTGGGGAAACCCGGACCCCGGCCCCAATCGAGAGCCCCGCCAATGATGGAGTCCGGATCAACTTCAAGGGGCCACACGTTGAAGTGCCCATATATAAAGGTCGTGACCTCATCGCTCGGCGCAGTCCTGATCAGATCTGACGCACCCATAGCCGCAACTTCATCCGACATGTCGTGGGTGGTGTCGTGGTCAGTGGGGACAAAGAAGTCCACACCTTCAGCCAACATGCTCGTGATACGCTGCTCGTGAGTCACGGCACTGTCGGGGCTCAGGATCCCGTGCACATGCGTATCGATCGATACGTAGCCGGTACTATCGATAACTTGATTGACCGTCGCATTAACGGTGGTCGTTCCGCCCGCGGCCACGGTCACGGCCTCATCGTACACGTCGTACTCGTTGCCGTGCGAAACCACGACATGGTAAGTGCCAGGCTCAAGCTCGACACCACCGGTATCGCCCGAATGGTCGGAGAACAGGACCTTGGCAAGCCCCGAGCTCGAAACGGTGCCGTAGACCTTCTCAGCCGGATCATAACCGAAATAACGTGCATAGTTGTCGATGAACCCGGCAATAGAGTCGATCACTCCAGGATCCGGACTCTGAACAAGACCCACGATAGAACTCTTGGCCGCCAACGGCGTACCATTCTGATCAACAGATACCACCCGGAGAGTGCCCGTTAACGGAAGCGCCACATCGACCGTGACAGTCTTTTTGGGCCGGAGGTTGGCCACGTGCTCGGTCGGCGAATCACCACCACCCTCGTAGGGGTAGCCCGAAGCGCGCACGCTGACTAGATACAGGTCTTGCGGGAGGGTGGCCCGATAAAAGCCTTTTTCGTCGGTCAGAGTCGCAGAAAAGACGTTGGCGCAATTATAGCCTGCCGCAAAACCACAGTTGTTGCCTATGGTAGTAGTGAACGTGACGTGAGCATCGGCAACAGCCTCACCGCCCGAGGTGACGGTTCCCTGTATAACACCAAGCTTCTTGCCAAAATTGGCCTCGCGCATATGGGTCACATCGCTGACGGTCTTGCCGACGACGAACCACCGCCTGAGCGTATTCTCGCCGCCGGCCGGGACATGGAACGGGAGTGTCGGCTTAGCGACCGGAGGGGCATTGAGCAGACCAACCAAGTGCTGGCCGTGCCCCCAGACCATAACCCCGGACTGCCCGAACATCCCGGTCAAATAGGTTCCCCGCTCAACCTTATCGAGCAGGCTGTATATCGTCTCACTTTCCGGAAACACCATCCCATATGCAACACCCCTGGCGCTGCCCACGCCCTGGAAGGCCAGGTAGTCCAGCCCCTGCGGCCTGATGCTCGACCCGGATCCACCCAGACGAAGCAATGGCTCACCAAACCCCAATCCGGGGCCAAAGCTTTCCAACTCACCGGCTGGGTTGATGTAGTCGCCCATGAGCAGATTAAGATCCTCGCCACCCAGGTTCTTCACTGTCGTGGCCACCTGAACGTAGTTCGTATCCGGACGGATAATGTAATCCGTAACCAAATCGACATTGAGATTACTGTCGACCGTGGCCGGCGGAATGTTCAACGTGTTGCCGGCTTGATAGATGGCAAACTCCGGCGAAAGGACGTCTATGAGGTCATCCTCGCCGCTGGTCCGTAGTATCGCCGGGTTGCCATCGGAACCATCGTTGAGAACGAAGATATCGTCGGTGTCCTGAGTCTGTGAGATGTTGACGAGGGACTGGATCCCAAGCCAGTTGTCGCGGTCCTCGGAACCATCCCGGCGGACCAAATCAGCGTCAATAATATGGCCACCGTTGGCCAGCATAAAGGAGTGCACGCGACCGACGTCCCTAACCGTCACCCGTATGTTTCCGTTGCGCAGCATCCAATCGCCGGTCCGTCCCATGGCCAACGGCCCACCAATCACATCGCCGGCGTCGGTTATGCGAAATGCCTCCGCCCCCGGGGCGTTGCCACCACTCGAGGGTAGGCAGAAGAACTTGAGCGCGTCGGCGTCCTTCTTGGAGCCTCCGTCGCCGACGATGACCTTGACCACCGCCTTGCCTTTCTTGTGGCTCATCACGCAGTAGTCGTCACAGTCCTGGTCGTTACTGCACTTGTCGCCCGCGGGGCTGGCACAGGTGCCCGTGGTGGCTTTTAGCGGAACTCGTACCTGCAGGTCGTCTGCGGTACAGGCCTCGCCGGCATCACCCATCAATCCGCCCAGCGCGTCACTTACGGTGCGGCGGATGTAGACGGCCTGAGGGGCTTTTGCCGATTTCTTGCTAACGTCCTTGGCCGAAGGCTTCTTGATGACCAGCTCGGTCAGTGCCGCACCGTCGCAAGTATCACCGGCATTGACGCAGGCACCGATCGCAAAACTACAGGCGCCGTTGACGTAGCCGTCGGCGTCACAGGCCGCACCATCCTCGCAGACTACCTTGGAGGTCTTCTTGCCGTTCTTGGGGTTTACCGGCGCCCCACCGTTGCCGTCGTAGTTGACCGACCAGGCGACCAGGCAATCCTTGGGCCCCTTCTCGAGGGCTACGCAGTCGGAAGCGTCCGACACCTGCCCGCCAGATATGCAACTTGCCTCGGACGCGGACGCCCCGAGCAAAAGCACCAACGCCAAGAAAACCGCTACCGACACCTGAACGAACTTGAGCATAACTACCCCCGCCTATTACTGGGCGCCTGCAGCCCGCAGACCCCGTCCTACGTTTGTGACGCGCCTTGCGACCCCCGTCAACCAGACTGCCCCCCCGAACGGGGGTACAAGGTCACTAAAAGGCGGTATACGGCGCGGAGTTTGACCCGGACGCTTGGCGCGTTCAGCCGGGCTGTGACCCCTCGCGTGGGGGTAGGAAGTAGGGCGGCCTCACGGCCGGGAGCCCGTCGGCCCCCTCGGGAACCCTTTGGTGCTGGCGCCGGGCCAGGCGCATGAGCACCTTGAGCGAGTTCTCGAACTCTTCAATCGGGCGCAACTTGAGCAGGCCGGCGGCCTTCATCTTGTCCATGATCTCGCGTCCGGCATCGGTCCGAACGATGACGATGGTCCAGTCCATCGCGCCTACCCCGCCGCAGGATATGTCGGCCACCTCGGCCGAAAAGTCGCCGCAATGATGGCATTCGGGACGTGCATGCTCCTGGGCGTCCTTTAGATCGATTGTCACGAGGCTGCCGTTCTTGAGATAGACCAGCACCTCGCCCTTGACGTTGAACTTCTTTACATCCTCGAGCGGAATGCCCAGCTCGCCCTCTATCTTGCCCTGCATAAGGCCCGCAAAATCGAAGACCTCGCTGCAGAGAAGTCCGATCTGTAGGACCACGCGGCTCATGGGGTCCTTGAGACTGGCCGCCTGGCGTTCGATATGTTTGGGCTTCTTGCGTTCGGTCTCGAGGAAGCCCAGCGGTTTTAGTTGCCCCTTGCGGACTGGCGTGACCTGACAAGGCACACCGACAAAGGCCACCCGCTCACAGCCGGCCTCCACGGCATCGGCCAGGGCAAGATCGTTCGGGCAGTAGGTGTACCAGGACCCGGCCGCCCCGATGGCCTCTTCCGACGATGTCACGCACACCGGGCGTGGGCTGCAGGGACGTTCCGGGTCGGGAGCCGACACACAAGCGCCGTCGAACAGTCCGTTGTCCAGGCCGTAGGCCAGAAGGGCCGTTACCACACCACCGTCCTGACAGACCTCGAGTATTCGGGGATCGAGCGCGCGGGCCGCGTAGATCTCCTGGTAGTTGCCGAACACACCGCGGTACATGGTCCCCTTCTGATCGGCGAAGACCTCGTCGTGGAGGTTGAACTCGCGCGGCCCCAGCCGGGGACAGACCTGGGCACAAACGTCACAGCCTATGCCCTCGCTGATTCCGCAGAAGTCAAAGTCCGCGCTGGCCTTGGCTGTCTGCTTGGGCTTGCTGTCGATGTATTCGATGATGTTGTGCGGGCACACCAGAACACAGGTCCCGCACTCGCAACAGGACCCCCAGTCGACCACGTCGTTCATCATCTGCTTGAAACTGGGGTCGGACACCGGACTCACTCCTCGTAGCTTATCAGAGAGTAACAGGGCACGGGCGCCAGACGGCCGCTGCCGCCGAGAAAAGCCAGATCGACGATGAAGGCACACTCGACCACTTCGGCGTCGAGCTTGCCGACCAGTTCGATGACCGCGGAAGCGGTTCCGCCGGTGGCCAGTAGGTCGTCGATTACTACCGTCCGCGCGCCCGGGGCTAAAGCATCGGTGTGTATTTCGAGCACGGCCGACCCGTACTCCAGTTCGTAACCGACCTCGTAGGTGTCAAAGGGCAGCTTCCCCTTCTTACGGGCCACGGCCAGGGGAAGTCCGAGGTCACGGGCCAGGGGGGCGCCGACTATAAAGCCACGAGACTCTATTGCGACCACGGCATCGACCCGCCCGCGGTAACGCTCGGCAAAGGCATCGCCTATCCCGGCAAACACCTCCGGGTCGGACAGCAGCGGCGTGATGTCCTTAAAGGAAATGCCCGGTTCCGGAAAATCCGGGACGGTGCGAATGACGGCTTTGAGGTCCATCTGTTCAGACACGGGCCTGGAGATATGACGAGCGGCAGGCCATGTCACACCTTAGTGCTTCAGAAACACTTCAAAGGCGGTCGCGCCTGTTAGCACCACCACGGTAACGGCCGTGGCGGCGATGAGGACGCCGACGACCGAGGCCACCATGTAGCGGCGAAGGCCGAAACCAAGCAGATAGGCGCCCAGCCCGCCCGTGTAGACACCCGACCCAGGCAAAGGCACACCCACGAACAGGGCCAGCCCGAGGGTTCCGTAACGCTCGACGTAGGGCTCGATGCGGCCGCGTGCGCGCAGGACCAAGCGGTCCCAGAGCCGCTCGATCCAAGCAAAGCGCAAGAACAATTGTATGCCTCGGTCAACGAACAGCCACACCAAAGGTGCTAGTGCGATGTTGGCCACAACACACACGCCGACAACACCGGCAAGGCCGAGGATGCCCCTGTACTGATAGAGTCCGTAGGGGATCGAAAAACGCAGTTCGAGTGCGGGCACGAAAGTGTAGGCAGTCAGAATGAGCAGTGCGCGCAGCATCGTCGCTTTATTCCGGCCAGCCGACCTTGAGGCCGCGAAGCGGCTCTATCGACTCATAGTTGGTCAGGTCGAGATGCAGCGGCGTAATCGAGACCTTGCCGGCCGCGATGGCCTCAAAATCCGTGCCGGCCTCATCCTCGAAACCCAGTTCGTCGCCCCCTATCCAATAGTACTTGCGACCGCGCGGGTCGGTCTTCTCCACCACCGCATCACCGTAACGACGTTTACCCTGCCGGGTGATTAGATAGCCATCGGGGGCCGGCGGCGATTCGGGAACGTTTACGTTGAGGATGGTGTCGGACGGAAGGGCCTGTTCGGCCACACGCTCGACCAGGGCCGTAGCAAAGGAAACGGCTGCCGTATAGTCGAACGGAGGCCTTCCGACCTGGGAAAAGGCCACCGCCGGCATGCCGAGCAGCAGGGCCTCCATCGCTGCCGACACCGTCCCCGAGTAGGTGATATCGTCACCCAGGTTGGCCCCACGGTTGATTCCCGACACCACCAGCCAGGGGCGCTCCTCGAGCAGGCCGTTGACGGCCAGGTTGATACAGTCGGTCGGCGTGCCGTCAACCGAATACCAGCCCGGTCGTATCTCGTCGGCTCTGAGCGGACGTTCGAGCGTAAGAGCGTGACTGACCGCCGAGCGTTCACGGTCGGGCGCGACCACCACGGTCTGGTCCAATCCCTCTACGGCCTCCACCAAGCGAGCAAGACCTTCGGATTCTATGCCGTCGTCGTTACAGACCAGGATCATAAGGACACGAAAAGGCCCGGGGCCGGCACGCGACCCCGGTCCGAGAAAAATGGTCGGGATGACTGGATTTGAACCAGCGACCACTCACCCCCCAAGCGAGTGCGCTACCAGGCTGCGCCACATCCCGAACGTAGCGGCCGATTGTGACGCCCGCCACCGCCGAAGGCAACTCGCAAACGTCCCTTACGAGGCGCTCAGTTCGTGCCCGGTCTCGCCGTGCTCGGACAGGTCCAAGCCGCCTCGTTCGTTCTCCTCGCTCACACGCAGGCCGACGGTCGCATCGACAATAGGAGTCAAGTGCAACAACACCATTGCACTTAACCCACAACCCGGCCGGATCCGGGCGTCGAAGGTCTTTAGGCCAGAGCGGCCTTGAGATCGAGCAAACCCCGACGTATCTCGCCGAGCTTGCCAACATCGACCGACGGCACCGCCCGTTTTCGTGAACGCGAGTCGGCCTTTAACTGCTTGCGCGCGCCCTCGATGGTGAACCGCCGCGCGTGCAGAAGGTCCTTGATACGCATGAGCGTCTCGACATCCTTGCGCCGGTACTGACGATGTTGCGAGCGCGTCTTGCTCGGTTTGAGCTCGGCGAACTCGGTCTCCCAGTACCGCAGCACATAGGGCTTCACGCCGACAATCTTGGCGACCTCGCCAATCTTGAAATACAGTCTGTCTTGAGGAATCTCACCAACCACAACAACAACCTCCACGGGGTAATCCTCAACTGGACATATTAATCGTCCTTTTGAGAACCTGGCTTGGCTTGAAGGTCAGAACGCGTCGGCCGCTAATCATGATCTCCTCGCCGGTCTGGGGATTGCGGCCCTTGCGCGGCCGCTTCTCACTGATGACAAAGTTTCCGAAGCCGGAAATTTTGACCTTCTCGCCCTCGGCAAGACGGGCCTTTACGACATCGAAAATCGACTCCACGACGTCGGTGGCCTCCCTCTTGGAGAACCCCACCCGCTCGTAGATTCGTTCGATAATCTCAGCCTTTGTCATCGCTACCTAGTAATACCCTAGCCGCCCTATCACCAGATTCAAGCCCTGGCCCGCACACCTAGCGTATCGGTGATGTGGGAGACCAGGCGTTGGTGGGTGCCGGCGACCTCGTCGTCGGTCAGCGTGCGGTCGGCGGCCCGGTAGGTGATGGAAAAGGCCAGGGCCTTGGAGCCCTCCTCGACCCCCTCACCGGAGTACTCGTCAAAACAAAGCACGCCCTCGACGAGTTCCTCGCCAAACTCCACCACCGCAGCGTAGACCTGGCCGGCAAGAGTGTCCTCACCGACGATTAGGGATAGGTCGCGCACCACGGCAGGAAAACGCGCCAGCGGCCTCGCCGTCACCCGCCCCGAGGCCCTGTCGAGCAGAGCCCCGCGGTCAAGTTCAAACAGGGTCGTCTCTGCAGGCACCGCGGCCTCGCGGGCCGTGTCGGGGTGGATGCGACCGGCATGACCCAGCACGCGACCGGCGATGGTCACGCTCGCCGAGGCCTTCGGATGCAAGTCGGATCTGTTCGTGCAGGGTTCCCAGCCTAGTTCACCGCCAGCACCGGCTGCGGCCACAATAATCTCGACCGCGCCCTTGGCGTCCCAGAAATGCGCCTGGCTTGCCTCGCCGGGACCCCGGCCGCGACGCGGCCCGTAAAACAGACCGGCAACGCAGGCTAGTTCAGTGCCTCGTCCCGGCCCGCAATAGGTCTGCCCGCAGGTAAACAGGTCCACCACGCGGCTACCGTTGCGCAGGTTCATGGCTTGCGCTTCGAGCAACCCGGGCAACAGCGAGCGTCGCATCTCTTCTTCGCCGGCGCGGATAGGGTTGACGATTCTCACCGACGGCCGCTCGGGGTCGTGCAAGCCGGGGAACGAACGGTTGGCCGAGGGCGAGGCGAAGGCCATTCCAACGATCTCGGTCAGACCGATGGCCGTCGAACGTTGGCGGATGCGGCGCGCCAGCCCCAGTCCGGCCGGAAGCCCGGCCACCCCCATAACCACGCGCGGCAGCTCGGCGGGAACACGATCATAGCCGCGCACCCTGGCCACCTCTTCGATGATATCTATCTCAAGGCGAAGATCGTGGCGGTGGCCGGGCACGTCGATGCGAACGCTGTCGTCATCCGCCTCGACCCCAACACCGAGGGCCGAAAGAATCCGGCAGGCCTCTTCGAGCTCGACCTCCTCGGCCAGCACGGCGCCGAGCCGCTCCTTGCGCAAAACTATCCGCTCGGGATTGGTCGGACCCTTGCCTGCCTCGGCGATGCCACCACCCACTTCGCCCCCGGCCAGTTCCGTCAGAAGAGACCCGGCTCTGAGCAGGGCCTCTTCGACCATCGCGGGATCAACGCCGCGCTCGAAACGGTAGGAGGAGTCCGATACCAGCCCGAGCCGCCGCGAGGTCCTGCGCACGGTGACCGGTTCGAAGTAGGCGCTTTCGAGGAACACCCTCTTGGTCGCCGCACTGACCGCGGCGCGCTGTCCGCCCATGACCCCGGCCAGCGCGACCGGTCCGGCAGCGTCGGCGATGACCATGTCGCCAGTGGTAAGTTCGTAGTCCTGGCCATCCAACGCCTTGAACTTCTCGGGCCCGTCAAGCATGCCGACGCGTATCCGGCCCCCTTCTATAAGGTCGGCATCAAAAGCGTGAAGAGGTTGCCCGAGTTCGAGAAGCAACAGGTTGGTCACATCGACGAGATTGTTGACCGGCCGCAGGCCGGCCGAGGCCAGGCGGGTGGTCAGCCAGGCCGGTGACGGTCCGGGGCTGACGCCCTCAACAAGAAGTCCGCGGTACATCGAACAACCCGCGGTCTCGTCTATGGCGACCGTGAACTCGCAAGCACCGGTCGGGCGCATGCTCTTCTCTGCAAACTTCGCCGTCAGCCCGGCCCCGCAAACCGCGGCGGCCTCGCGAGCCAGGCCGCGCACGCTCAGGCAGTCCCCCCTGTTCGGTGTTACGACCGTCTCGATGATGGTCTCGTCCAGTCCCAAACGTGCAACCGCCGGTTCGCCGGGACTGCCCGAGCCGAGGATGATGATTCCGGCCGACTCCGGAGAGATGCCCAGTTCAGCCTCCGAACAGAGCATCCCGGCCGATTCCACCCCGCGAATACGCGAACGCTTGATTTTGCCCCCTCCCGGCAACCGGCCACCGGGCCGGACCAGAACCGCAAGGTCACCAGCGGCCATATTGTCGGCGCCGCAAACTATCTCCTGCTTTTCGGCACCGTCATCCACGCTACACACCGACAGGCGGTCGGCGTTGGGGTGCTTGGCAACTTCTTCTATGCGAACCACCACGAGAGAATCGGCCAAGCCTTCGGCCGGACGCCTGGCAACCTCGGCCTCGAGCCCCGACATTGTCAGACGGTCGACCAGCACGGAGGCCTCGGGGACGGGATCGAGGTAGTCGGCAAGCCAGCTCAGCGAAAGATACATCCTGATAACCTCAGCTCAGAATTGCTCAAGGAAACGCAGATCGCCGCCGTAGAAAAGGCGTATATCGTCAATCCCGTACTTGAGCATGGCCAGGCGCTCTACCCCGACCCCGAAAGCGAAGCCCGAGTATATTTCAGGATCGTAGCCGACCTGTTGGAAAACGGCCGGGTGAACCATCCCGCAACCGAGGATTTCGAGCCACCCGGTGCCCTTGCACACCCGGCACTCGGTGCCGCCCCCGCCGCATATCACGCAACCGATGTCGGTCTCGGCGCTCGGTTCGGTGAACGGAAAATAGCTCGGCCTGAACCGCACCGCGACCGAGTCACCGAAGAAGGCGTGCAAGAAGCCCGATAGGACCGCCTTGAGATGGGCAAAGCTTAGCTCGCGGTCCACCATCAAGCCCTCGATCTGATGAAACATCGGCGAGTGGGTCGCGTCGTCGTCGATGCGATAGACCGCACCCGGCGCGATGACCATCAGGGGGGGCTGGCGCTCTTCCATCACACGTATCTGGACCGGAGAGGTATGCGTTCGCAGCAGACCGCCCCCTTCGACAAAGAAGGTGTCCTGCATATCTCGCGCGGGATGGTCTGCGGGAATGTTGAGGGCCTCAAAATTGTGATGGTCGTCCTCGACCTCGGGGCCTTCCACCACACTGAACCCGAAGGAGCGAAGCAGGTCGCAGGCCTCATCCATCGCGCTGCTGAGGGGGTGCGGATGGCCCGAGGGTTGTCCGAACGAGGGCAGCGTGACGTCGTCGGGCCGGCGGCTCAGCTCGACCTGCCGCTGTTGACCCGACAAGGCCTCGCGGCGGCCGGACAGCGCCTGCTCGATGCGCGTCTTTGCGCGGTTGGCAGCCTCGCCGGCGGCCGGACGCTCCTCGGGCGACAAGGAGGACAGTTCGCGCAGGATGGCCGTAAGCTCGCCCTTTTTGCCGAGCGCGGCCACACGGGCATCATCGAGGGCACGCTCGTCAGCGGCCTCCGATATGCGCTCGAGAGCCTTGGCGGTACCGCTCTCTAGCCGGTCGGCGAGCGAAGGCATGCGACGTTAGGCCGCCGGCTCCGCCTTGGCCACCTCAACCAGCTGGCGGAAGGCGTCACGTTCGTTAACTGCCATCTCGGCGAGCACCTTGCGGTCGACCTCGACCCCGGCACGTTTGAGCCCGTGCATGAGACCCGAATAGCTCAGGCCCTCTTCACGGGCCGCCGCGTTGATACGGACGATCCACAGGCGCCTGAAATCACGCTTGCGCAGACGCCGGTCCCGGTAGGCATACACCAACCCCTTCTCGACCGTCTCGCGGGCCTGCCGGTACAGCTTTCGGCCGCCGACGTTACCCTTGGCCAATTTCAAGGTGCGGTTACGCCGGCGTCTTCCCTTAGTTCCCCTGGTTACCCTGGGCATTGTATAGCCTCCTTAGAAGATCAGCCGTTGGGCAGCAGGCGGCGGACCGCCTTGACATCGGCCGCCGCGACCTCGGTCGATTTGCGAAGAGTACGCTTCTGCTTGCGTGTCTTCTGCGTCAATTGGTGCCTGAGGTAGGCCCGGCGGCGGCGGAACTTGCCCGAACTGGTCAACTTGAACCGTTTCGCCGCACCTCTTCTGGTCTTTACTTTCGGCATTGCTGTTCTCTCCTGATTCGCCTTATTTGCTAGGCACTACGATTACGGACATCTGCCGGCCTTCCATCCTCGGTTCACCCTCGGGCTTGGCCTGCTCCGCTATCGATTCGAGCACCTTGTCGAGCATCTTTCGTCCCATTTCGGGCCTGGTTATCTCTCGTCCTTTGAAAAACACCGATATCTTCACGCGGTGCCCCCTGTCCAAAAAGCGCAGTATGTGGCCCATCTTGAAGTCGATGTCGTGGGTCTCGGTGCGAGACCGTATCTTGACCTCCTTGACCGAGGTCGCAGCATTGCCCTTCTTGGAGTCCTGCTGTTTCTTGCGCTGCTCATAACGGTACTTGTGAAAGTCCATGATGCGGCACACAGGAGGGTCGACGTTGCCGGCTACCTCGACCAGGTCGAGGCCCTTCTCGTCGGCCCTGGTCTGGGCATCGGCCAAAGCCACCACCCCGGCCTGCGAGCCGTCGGTGTCGACCAAACGCACCTCACGAGCGGTTATCCCCGCGTTTATCCTGGCCCCTTCCGGGCCGTCCCTTTTCGCCTTCACTGACTTTGCTATGACACACCTCCAACTGTGGGTTGACTACGCTCTAACACCCAATTCTTGAAATCATCTACCGCCAGGGCTTCGTTCTTCTCACCGCCGCGCAATCGCGGGGCAACCGTCCCGGCTTCTTTCTCGCGGTCCCCAATCACGGCCACGACCGGAATCTTGGCCTGCTGTGCTTCCCTGATTTTGAAACCCAGCTTCTCGTTCCTGAGGTCGGCACGCACGCGCACCCCGGCGTCCTTGAGCTGTGCGGCCACGCCCTCGGCGTATTCGTTCTGCTTCTCGGTGACCGTGGCCAGTATCACCTGACACGGTGCCAGCCACATCGGCAGGTCCCCGGCCGTGTGTTCGATAAGAATGCCGATGAAACGCTCGATGGACCCGAGAACGGCGCGATGGACCATGACCGGACGACACGACTGGCCACCGCTGTCGATGTAGGAAAGGTCGAGACGTTCGGGCATGGAGAAGTCGAGCTGGACGGTTCCTAGTTGCCACTCACGACCGACCGCGTCGAGCACACAAAAGTCTATCTTGGGACCGTAGAAAGCGCCGTCGCCCGCGTTGACCGAATAATCCGCCGTCAACTCGCCCAATACCTCGCGCAGCTTGGACTCAGCGGTCTCCCAGGACGCGTCGTCGCCTATTGCCTTGGCCGGCTTGGTGGACAGGTAGACCCGACGTTGCTCGAAGCCGAACACGTCGTAGGCCTCGTTCACCATCCCGACCACGGCCGCGACCTCGGCCGAAATCTGTTCAGGGGTGCAAAAAATGTGCGCGTCGTCCTGCGAAAAGGAGCGCACACGGGTCAGCCCGTGGACCACGCCCGAGCGCTCGTAACGATGCAGGCGACCGAAGTCGGCCAACCTGATGGGGAGGTCCCGGTAAGACCGTGTCTCTTCTGAGAACATCAGGCAGTGGGCCGGGCAGTTCATCGGCTTTACGGCAAAGCGACGGCCGTCGACCTCGGTGAAGTACATGTTGTCACGGTAGTTGTCGTAATGCCCCGAACGCCGCCACAGTTCTTCGTCGAGCACCTGGGGAGTGATTACCTCGTCGTAATCGTAACGGCGGTAGAGGCCGCGGATGTAATCGATGAGCCGGTTGTAGAGCCACGCGCCGTCGGGCCCGAAGAATGGTGTGGCGGGTGCCTCGGGATGAAAACTGAAAAGGCCGAGCCGTTTCCCGAGAACGCGGTGGTCGCGCTTTCGCGCCTCCTCCTGACGCTCGAGGTGCGCACTGAGAGCCGCCTCGTCGGCGAAGGCCGTGCCGTAGATGCGTTGGAGCATCTCGTTATTCTCGTCGCCGCGCCAGTAGGCGCCGGCCACGTGGGTCAACTTGAAGGCCCCGAGCCGCCCGGTCGACGGGACATGCGGCCCGCGGCAGAGATCGACGAACTCGCCCTGCCGGTAAAGGCTCACGCTCGGGTCGCCGAGATCTTCGATTATTTCGACCTTGTACCGTTCACCCATCTGGCCAAAGACACCGGCCGCCTCGGTCCGGTCGAGCGACTCGCGCGAGACCGGCAGGTCCTCGTCCACGATTCGTCCCATCTCCTGGCTGATTGCTTCGAGGTCTTCGGGGGTGAACCCCGGCGCGTAGGAGAAGTCGTAGTAGAATCCGTCGCTGATGACCGGGCCGATGGTGACCCCGGCCTGCGGGTACAGCCGCTTTACGGCTTGGGCTAGAAGATGGGCCGTCGAATGACGTATGACCTCGAGTCCGGCCTCCGTGGCCCCCGACAACGAAGCGACCCGGCAATCGGTCTCGAGCTTGTAGGATAGGTCGACCGGAACGTCATCGACCAGTGCGGCAAGTGCGCCGGCGGCGCTATCGCCGAGCACCTCGGCAACGCTCACACCGCTAGCGAGGTTCAGCGGAGAGCCCCCATCAACGGAAACAGTTATCTCGTCAGGCATTCTTGTTTCTCGTCAACACGAACGCAGAGCCGACCTCGAGGGAGCCTCACTGGCGAGGCGTTTAAGCGTGCCCTCTTCGATTCGGTGTTCCTGCCAAACCCCTCCTTAAGTTGCCCGCGCCCATGGTAGGCACGGGCGGGATTGAACCGCCGACCCCCTCCGCGTCAGGGAGGTGCTCTCCCACTGAGCTACGTGCCTTTAACCCACCAGGCGTCGGTAACCCTTCCGTCTAACAACCGCCTCGGAGCTAGTCAACAATCTTGCCCACCCTGGCCCTGGCCGCTACGATTGACCGGCCGTGACCCGCGAACAGATTTCCTCGGCCTTTCTGTTGCCGGCCCTTGCCGGGCTCCTCGGCCTTGCCGGGCTCCTCTTGGCGCCCTACGCCCAGCCGATAGCGTGGTCGCTGGTGCTGGCCGTTGTCTTCCACCCGGCCTATCGCCTCTTGCTCGGATTGGCTCCGGGGCGGCCCAACCTGGTCGCGGCCGGCCTGACCGCTCTTCTTGTCGCCTCGGTCGTGGTCCCCGGCCTGCTCCTGTCTGGTGTGCTCGCCGCCGAGGCAGCCAAAGGATACGAGCGAATGGCGGAACTGGCCGCCTCGGGGCGGCTCCCCGACCTGGGTTCATTGACCGCCCATCCGGCAATAGCGCCCGTGCTTGAATGGTTCGGCCGGCGCGCCGGCGCGGCCAACATCGAACCGGCAACGTTGGCACTTGCCGGGCTCAAGTGGATTAGCGAATTCGTCGGTTCGCACGCCGCAGAGGTCGCACGCAATGTCTTCGGCTTTCTTGTGGGAATGGCCATCATGGTCTTCTCGCTATTCTTCGCACTGCGCGACGGCGAGCGCATGCTCGAACGCCTCGGCCAACACCTGCCGATGGGCCAGACCGACCGGCAACGCCTGATGACCCGCCTGCAACAGACGCTGGTCGCCGTGGTCCAGGGACTGACCGTCACAGCCGTGGTCCAAGGTCTGCTGGTGGGCCTTGCCCTTGTCGTCCTCGGCCTCCCCTTCCCCTTGCTGCTGGGCACCTCGGCCGGGCTGCTCGCATTTCTGCCCGTCGGCGGCGCGGCATTGGTATGGATGCCTACGGTGGTCGTGCTGGCGCTGCTCGGGTCGTGGGTAAGCGCGGCCATCCTGGCCGTCTGGTGCCTGCTGGTGGTTTCCTCGGTGGACAATCTTCTCAGGCCCTTGCTCATCGGAGCCGGGGCCCAGTTATCCACACCCGTGCTGTTCTTCGGAATACTGGGCGGGCTACAGGCATTCGGCTTCATAGGCCTCTTCGTAGGGCCGGCCGTGCTTGCCGCACTGGCATCACTGCTGGCAATCTACCGCGAACGTTACGTGTCCTAAGCGCCGGCCGGCCGCTTCACACATTGAACCGAAAGTGGATTACGTCGCCGTCGGACACGATATAATCGCGCCCCTCCAGCCTGAGCTTGCCGGCGTCACGCGAGGCCGCTTCACCCCCCAGCCCCACATAATCGTCGTAGGAAATGACCTCGGCACGGATGAATCCACGCGCGATGTCGCTGTGCACCTCACCAGCCGCGCTGACGGCGGGTTCGTTGCGCGCCAATGACCAGGCCCGCAGTTCCTTCTCACCGGCGGTAAAGAAGGTGATCAGGTCCAAGGTCTGGTAACAGGCACGAATGAACCGGTCGCGAGCCGGTGCTTCCAGCCCGAGGTCGGCCAGGAATTCAGGCTGGTCGGGCCCGTCGAGGGTAGCGAGTTCGCATTCGATGGGAGCACTCATCACAGCCAGAGAATGAGCCTCGATGCCCAGTGCGGCTGCGGTGGCCGCCTCGGCCGCCAAGCCGTCGGCCAGCCCGGCCTCATCGACATTTATAATAACGATTCGCGGTTTGAGGGTCAGGAACCTGAACCCCGACAAGCGTTCGAGCCCGCCGGCAGCCATATCCAGCCGCGCCAGCGGGCTGCCTTCTTCGAGCGCGCCCTTGCACGTCTCCAGCAATTTGCGCTCCTGCCCTTGTCCGCCTTCCCTGTCGAGACGGTCCAGGCGCTTCTCGACGACCCCTAGGTCGGCCAGGAGCAGTTCGTCGGAAAGGGCGGTCGATGCGCTGACCGGGTCGGTAGAGCCCGAGAACCCGTCGATGACCTCGGCCAACACATCGAGCGTCCGCATCTCGGCCAGGGTCGCTGGCGCGATGGTCGCCCCCGGGGGCGGGAAGTGACCCGAGGGAAGGTCGGCAAAGCCAAGCTCGGCCTCAACTATGCGCCGCGGGTGGCAGTGCTCTGCGATAGGTGCAAGGCGAAGATCGGGAACGCGGGCCGAGGCAAGCGCCCCCCGGCCCGGATCGCTGGCCTGCCCGGCAACGGCCGTAAATACCGTGGACTTGCCGGAGGCCTGAAAGCCGACCAGGCCGACCTTCACTTCTCGGGGTCGGCGTCCTCGGGAGCGTCGTCCTCGGGAGCGTCGTCCTCGGGAGCGTCGTCCTCGGGAACGTCGTCCTCGGAGCCGTCATCGTCGGAAGCGGCGTCTTCGGAAGCGGGCTGACCCTCCGGTTCTTGTTCCAGTTCGGACCCGTCCTCCTCGTCAAGCTCGGAACCGACCGCCGCCTTGACCTCAACGGTCACCGACGCGCGCACGTCCTGTCCTACGCGAACTCCGACCTCATGGGTCCCGGTTCGCTTGATAGGCTCTTCGAGCATTATCTGGCGGCGGTCGATCTCATAGCCTTTGTCGGCAAGCAGGGCTGCTATGTCGGCGGGACTGACCGAACCGAACAACCGGCCCCCCTTACTGGCACGCGCCTCCGTCTCGAGCGCGGTACCGTCGAGCTGGCCTGCCCGCTCCTCCCAGCCACTGCGCTCGCGGCCCTTCTTGGCCTCGATGATGCGCTTGTGGTGCTCGAGTTCCTTTACCCTCCGCTGGTCGGCCTCGACCGCGATACCGCGGGGCAATAAAAAGTTGCGCGCGTAGCCCGGCTTTACCCGCACCACCTCGCCGATGATGCCGAGACCCGGCACGTCCTCTCGTAAGATGATCTCCACGTCGGATACCTCCCGCCCCTTACCGAGACGTGCTGTAGGGCAACAGCGCCATGTTGCGTGCCCGCTTTATCGCAATCTTGAGCTTGCGCTGATGCTTGGCGCAGGTCCCTGTGGTCCGGCTGGGGACTATCCGCCCGCGCTCACTTACGAAGTCGGCAAGCAACTGCGACCACTTGTAGTCGATTCTGAGGGTCTTGTCGGCACAGAAGCGGCACACCCGCCTCCTGCCTCCACCACCAAAACGGCGGCGGCGTGGCCGTCCCGCACCGCCCTCTCCACGCGGACGCCTGTCGTCGTCTGAGCGTCGCGGTGCCGGGAAGTCCGGTGCGCCCGATCCTTGTTCAGCCATCGCTCTTCTCCTTTTCCGGTGTGGGTTCCGCTACGGGTTCGCCCGGACTGTCGTCCGGGGCCGGGTCCGGCGCCGTCCCGGCTGCTGGATTTGTAACGGCGGGGGTAAGGACCAGCGGCGGTTTGGGCCGGGTCGGGCCGCCCTCGAGCTTTTCGGTGACCCCGGTCGTGCGGAAATCGCTGAGAGCGCGCGCGCTCCGGTGACGGTCACCCGGCCGGTCGCGATCACCGCCGCGGTCGCGATCACCGCCGCGGTCGCGCTCTATGATCCGTTCGCGTTCAACCGGAAGCCCGGTGTGCTCCTGTTGCACACTCATGAAACGCAGCACCCCCTCGGTGATTCGCATGGTCCTTTCCAGTTCCTGCACCGTCCCGGCCTCGGCCTGGTACTCCATCAGGTAATAGCGGCCGTTGGCCTGCCGACGAATCGGATAGGCCAATTTGCGCGTACCCCAATCATGGGTGGTCTCGTATGTGCCGCCCTCCGACCTGACCACTCCCTCGAACCGGCTCATCAGCGCCGCGCTCTCTTCACCGAGCTCGCCGCTAACGACCACCATTGTTTCGTAAGAACGCATATTCATCCTCGCACTCGTTACCTGCCGCTCACACCAACAGCGGCGCTATGACCAGGGACACGATCGACATCAGTTTGATAAGAATGTTCATTGACGGGCCCGAGGTGTCCTTGAACGGGTCGCCGACGGTGTCGCCGACCACGGCCGCGTGATGGGCGTCTGAACCCTTGGACTCGCCCGCGACCTCACCCTTCTCGATCGCCTTTTTGGCGTTGTCCCAGGCACCACCGGAGTTGGCCATCATCAGGGCCAGCAACACACCGGCCAATGTCGCGCCGGCGAGCATCCCACCGAGAGCCTCGGCTCCGAGCAAGAAACCGACCGCGACCGGGCTGATGACCGCCACCAGTCCGGGCAAGATCATTTCTTTGAGAGCCGCCGCTGTAGAGATATCCACGCAACGCTTGGTGTCGGGCTTGACCCCCTCGCGCCCCTCGAGCAGGCCGGGTATCTCGCGGAACTGACGGCGAATCTCGGTGACCATCTGACCGGCCGCACGGCCGACCGAGGTCATCGTCAGAGCCGCAACGAAGAAAGGCAGGGCGCCGCCGAGGAACAACCCTATGACCACAATGGGTTCGGTCACGACGATACGCAACGCGCCTTCGGCCGATCCGGCTGCCGCGCGGGCATGATCAACGGCCATGGCATAGGCCGAGAACAGCGCAAGAGCGGTAAGCGCCGCCGAACCTATCGCAAATCCCTTGCCGATAGCGGCGGTGGTATTTCCGAGGGCGTCGAGCCCGTCGGTGACCTTGCGCACCTCGGGGCCAAGACCGGCCATTTCGGAAATTCCTCCAGCGTTGTCGGCGACCGGCCCATAGGCATCGACCGTCATGGTGACACCCACGGTTGCGAGCATGCCCACGGCCGCGATTCCGATACCGTAAAGCCCGGCGGTCGAGTTGGCTATGAAGATTGATATGCAGATGACCAGGACCGGCAGAGCCGTGCTCTCCAAGCCCACGGCCAGACCGTGGATGATGTTGGTCGCCGCGCCGGTCTTGGACGCCTCGGCTATACGGGCCACCGGCGCGGCCGAGGTGTAATACTCGGTTATAAGACCAATCGCGATACCGCCGACAGTGCCGACCAGAAGCGCTAGCCACACGTCGGGGTCTATCATCGAACTGCTGATCAACATGAAGGCCGCGACCAGGAACAGCCCGGCCGCGATGAAGGTCGAGTACCGGAGCGCCGCCTGCGCCCCGATGCCCTTTAGAACTCGCATCGAGAATATCCCGACAAGAGAAGCGCCCAGCCCGAGAACGGCCATGGCCAGCGGGAGCATCATGAGAGCGGACCGAACGCCGTCGTCAGGCTGGCCCGAGGCCGACAGTCCCGCAAGCGCGGCCGAGCCCAGGGTCGCAGCGATGGCCACTGTCGCTATCATCGAACCGACGTAGGACTCGAAGATATCGGCACCCATGCCTGCCACGTCGCCGACGTTGTCACCGACGTTGTCGGCTATCACACCCGGGTTACGAGGATCGTCCTCCGGAATGCCCGCCTCGACCTTGCCGACCAGGTCACTGCCGACATCGGCCGCCTTGGTGTAGATACCCCCGCCCACCCTGGCGAACAGGGCAATCGAACTGGCACCCATGGCAAACCCGTTGATGATGCTCGCATTCTCGACGCTGCCAAAGATGGAATAAAGAATACCGACTCCAATCAGCCCAAGGCTCGCTACCGCCAGCCCCATCACCGCACCACCATTGAAAGCGACGAGAAGAGCCGGCCCCTCGCCACCCGACCTGGCAGCTTCGCAGGTGCGAACATTGGCCTTGGTGGCCGACATCATGCCGAACAGCCCGGCGGCCATGGAACAGACCGCGCCGGCCAGGAAGGCATAGGCGGTGTTGGGGTTGAGCTTCCAGTACAACAGTCCAAAGACGACGACCTCGAACAGGACCAGAATGCGGTACTCACGATTCAGGAATGTCATGGCTCCCGAACGTATCGCCTCGGCAATCTCCTGCATCCGCTCGTCGCCAGCGGGTTGTTTCGATACGGCCCAATAAAGACCGGCCGCAACTACAAGGCCGACCAACCCGGCATACGGTGACATGCTCGTTATCAGCTCCATTGCGCGTCTCTTCTCCTCTTCTTATGCCGGGGTATCCCGGTCGTTGTCGTTATCGTCGGCGGGTGCAGCGTTGAAGGTCCGCATCGCCGCTTCGAGCCCCTCGGTGACCACGGCCGCGACGGCGTCCGCCGCACGACCGGTCATCGCCCCGATGACCTCAGCCTCGTCCTTTGTGAAGCTATCTAGAACATGGTCGGTGAGCGCTCCGACATCCGGCCGGCCTACCCCCAGCCTTATCCGCGTAAAGTCGGAACCACCGGTCTCCTCGATGATTGACGCGATGCCCTTGTGCCCGGCCGAACCGCCGCCCCGGCGGACCCGTATGCGCCCGGGCTCGAGGTCGCTGTCGTCGTGAACAACGATGAGTCCGCCTTCATCGACGGTGAGGTTCCGGCAGACGCCGGCCACGCTCAGGCCGCTCGCGTTCATATATGTCTGTGGTTTGATTAGTAACACCTCGGTACGGCCCACTCTGATGGAAGCCGTCAGCGCCTGGTAGTTCCGGCGCCGGATGCGTGTGTCATGGCGGGCAGCCAACAGGTCGGCCACCTCGAACCCTATGTTGTGCCTGGTGCCCTTATATCCCTTTCCCGGGTTGCCGAGTCCAACGACAACAAACACTTAAACACCCGGCCCCAGAATGCGGCTCAGCCCTTGGAGGTCTTGCCACCGGAGTTTTCGCTGGAGGCCTCGCCGGAAGCCTCAGCGCCTTCTGCTGCGGGCTCACCCTCGGCGCCCTCGCCTCCGGCGGCCTCAGCGCCCTCTTCAAGCTCTTCGTCGACCGGCTCTGCTACCACCTCGACGACCGGCGGCACGACCGTAATCAGCGTAAAGTTCTCGTGGTAGATAGCCTCAACCCCTTCCGGGAGGCTCAGGTCCTCGATGTGGATCGAATCGTGGATGTCGAGGGCCGTCACATCAATCTCTATGGAATCGGGCAATTTGTCGGGCAGGGCACGCACCTCGAGGTCGCGCCGTATCGGCTGCAGTATGCCTCCGGCGACCACGCCCTCGGCCTTTCCGGTGTAGTTAAGGGCGACCTCGGTCTGCACGGGCTTGTTCGGATCGAGCCGGAGAAAATCTATATGCACCAGGGAGCCGCTTACCGGGTGAGCCTGTATCTCGCGGACCAGGACCAAAGCACCGTTTATTCCGGATTCCTCCGACACGAAACGAATCAGGTGGGCACCGTGGCCGGTAAGCCCTCGACGCCTGAACTCTTTGGCGTCGACCTCGACGGCAACCGTCGACGAACCGGCCCCGTAGAAGACGCCGGGCACGATGCCATCTCTCCTCAAGACCTTGGCGGGGGTACCACCGTCACGCTTGCTCACATTCAATTCTACGCTCTGCATCTTCTTCCTCTGGTTTAGTCGAACAGCGAACTGATCGATTCCTCCCCGTGAACCCTCTTGATGGCCTCTGCAATCAGGCTGGCGACCGATACGACCTGAATCTTGTCCATCGACTCGACCGCCTCAGAGGGCGCCACGGTATCGGTCGTTATCAGGCGGTCGAGCGCCGAACTCTCTATCTTGCTGAGCGCATCACCCGACAACACCCCGTGCGTACAGCAAGCAATCACGCGTTTGGCACCGGCCTCGATTATTGCCTCGGCTGCCTTGCACGCCGTGCCGGCGGTATCAATCATATCGTCGATGATAACCGCGGCGCAGCCCTCGACATCGCCGACTATCCGCATCTCTTCCACTTGGTTGGCCGCCACGCGCCGCTTGTCGATGATTGCCAGGCTCGCGTCCAATCTTTTGGCATAAGCGCGGGCACGCTCCACCCCTCCGGCGTCGGGAGACACGACGGCGATCGGCATGCCGTCGACGGCGGCCCGGATGTGGGGCAACAGAACCGGGTTGGAGTAAAGGTTGTCTACGGGAACGTCGAAGAACCCCTGTATCTGGCCGGCGTGCAGTTCGGTGGTCATGAGCCGGGAGGCACCGGCCTTCTCGATAAGATCGGCCACGAGCTTGGCGCTTATCGGCACGCGAGGAGAGACCTTTCGGTCCTGGCGTGCATAGCCATAGTACGGCAACACCGCCGTCACCCTCTTGGCCGACGCCCGCTTGAAGGCGTCGAGCATGAGCAACAGCTCCATGAGATTGTCGTTGCCCGGCGCACTCGTCGATTGGACGACGAAAACATCGCCCCCGCGCACGTTCTCTTTGATCTCGACGAATATCTCGCCGTCGCTGAACCGGCTCACTTCGGCCCGCCCGAGAGTGACCCCGAGTTGCTCGCAAATGGCCCCCGTCAGCGAACGACTGGCGTTGCCGCAAAAGACCTGAAGCGCATCTCTGGCGTTCGTCGACACCTTAACTACCCGTTAGCCTCAAAACACTGGGCGGGAAGGACTCGAACCTTCGATGCCGGACCCAAAATCCGGTGCCTTACCAACTTGGCTACCGCCCATCAGCCTAGCCGCCGTTCAGACCGGCCGGTCGAGCACCTCGACGGCCCAGGCCCGGTCGGGCCGGGAAAACGTCGCCGCTGCCGACCGCGCAAGAGCCTCGGAAGTGAAAAGGCCGACCATCGCCGACCCGCTACCCGACATGACAGTCGCCCCTGCGCCCGCCGCCGTCAGCATGCCCGAAAGCCTTCCGACATCAGCGAACCCGGCCTCCACGCCCGGACTGAAATCGTTGGCGACAAGCTCCCGAAGAGGCCTCCCAGCCAACGAAGAACGGGTCAGGCTAGGCACCCTATCTAAGGATGTCAAACCTTTGAGCGCGTTGGCGTAGGCCCAACGCGTGCTCACGCGCGCCTCGGGAACCGCCACCACCAGGTGCGGGAAATCCAGGCCGTCGACGGGCTCGAGCAGCTCGCCTATGCCGCGCGCCAGGCAGGGTCTGGCAGCCAGGCAAAAGGGAACGTCGGCCCCCAACGACAAGGCCAAGTCATGGCTCGACCCCGGACTCAGCTCGTGACCGAGGAGTCCAGGCAACGCACGAACCACGGCGGCGGCGTCGGCGCTGCCGCCGCCCAACCCGGCCCCGACCGGAATCCGCTTGGAAAGCGAAATATCGACCTGCGCGCCAAGGCCAAGTGCGCCGAGAACGGCCTCGGCCGCCTTGCCCGCGAGGTTGTCCGGACCGACCGGCACATCTTCACTGCCCGTGACCGACACCTCGACACATACGGACCTGGCCGGTTGCGCCCTTATCTCGATATCGTCGTACAGGGAGACCGGGACCATCAGAGATTCAATCTCGTGGTAGCCATCGCTGCGACGCTTGCCGACACGCAGGACCAAGTTCACCTTGGCCGCGGCCTGAACCTTGAGCGTGGACACCGGGGAAGTTTGACGGCTGCTGGTGGCCGTGACAACAAGCCGGCGTGCCGTTGCCGCTCGATAGCGCGCGGCGCTTGGCACTTGAGGCCGGCGCGCTGATTGTCAGCGCCATCGACCAGACCAAGCGCATCGACCACAAGTCGGCCGTCAACCTCGTCACCGACACCGACCACCAGGCCGAGGCCCTGATTATGGACGGGCTGCGCAACGATTTTCCGGACCACGCCATAGTGGCCGAAGAGACCGCGGCCGGCCGGCCGCCCGAGGGGCCCTGTTGGTACGTCGACCCGGTCGACGGAACCGTAAACTTCGTCCACGGCATTCCCCACTGCTCGGTCTCAATCGCGCTACTCGACGACGGCCATCCATCGGCAGCCGTGGTCTACGACCCCTGTAAGAACGAACTGTTCGAGGCCGAACGTGGCGGCGGAGCCCGCCTGGACGGGCAACCCTTGGCCGTTTCGGGTGCGGCCGCGCTCGGGGACTCGCTCATGGTCACCGGCTTCCCTTACGACCGCCGCGAAAACCCCGACCGGTATCTATCCTTCTTCAAGGCCTTCATGGTCACCGCCCGCGACATTCGCCGGTTCGGCTCGGCCGCCCTCGACCTGGCCTACATTGCCGCCGGGCGTTTCGACGGCTTCTGGGAGTTCAAGCTCGAACCCTGGGACACGGCCGCCGGGTGGTTGCTCGTGGAAGAGGCGGGAGGGGTGGTCTCGGATATGGACGGTGCCGCCTTCGACCCCTGGTCCAAACGCATTCTTGCCAGCAACGGGACAATCCACCAAGAATGCGTGGACCTGCTGAGCGAACTGAGAGCCGAGCAGGGTAGCTCCTGAACGCTGGCTTCTGTTCGTCTGCCACGCAGGCTATAGACCGCGCCACGGAGACCAGGAGAACCCGATGACAACATCCATGAACACCGACCTTAGTGGGAAACGTGCCATCGTCACCGGCGCCAGCCGTGGTATCGGCGAGGCCATCGCCAGGCGGCTGGCATCGGCGGGTGCACGGGTCGCACTGGCAAGCCGGAAGCTCGAGGGGCTCGAAGCCGTGGGCAAAAGCATCGAGACCGAAACGATGATTGTGCAGGCCAACATGAGCCGCAGCGAAGACGTGGCCGCCATCGTCCCGGCCGTGGTCGAGGCCTGGGGCGGGGTCGATATCCTGATAAACAACGCGGGAACCAACCCGGTGTTCGGGCCGATTCTGGAGACCGAGGAGCGGGCCTGGGACAAAACCTTTGATATCAACGTAAAAGGCCCCTTCCTGCTCTCGCAGGCGGCTGCGGCCGAGATGGACAAGGCCGGCGGTGGGGCCATCGTCAACATCGCCTCCACCGGGGGGCTCGAGCCCTCCCCCATGCTGGGCGCCTACTCGGTCAGCAAGGCCGCAATCATCATGCTCACCAAGGTGCTCGCGGCCGAGCTGGGTTCGAGCTCGATTCGGGTCAACTGCATCGCCCCCGGCCTGGTCGACACCAAGTTTGCATCGGTACTGGTCAACACCCCGTCCATCCACGACGCCTACGTAAAGCGCGCGGCGCTCGGGCGCCACGGCGAGCCCGACGAGATTGCCGGCGCGGCGCTTTATCTGGCCAGCGGCGAGTCCTCGTTCATGACCGGACAGGTCATGGTGATAGACGGAGGTATGCGGTTCTAATCCGCGCAAGCGGTCTAGCCGATACGCCCTCGTAGCTCAGGTGGATAGAGCACCGGCCTCCGAAGCCGGGTGCACAGGTTCGAGTCCTGTCGAGGGCGCTCTCCTCCCGTATTTGACTTCCGCCAAGGCCAGTAGCTAGACTTCGCGAGTTGCCCTGACGAGGACGCTCCTCGTAGGCCAGGGCTCACGGGAAGGAACGGACCAATGGAGGTCAAGGTAGACGGCTCTCTTGAGAAGGCCATGCGCGTGCTCAAAAAGAAGCTCGCGACCGAAGGAGTGTTCAAGGAGATGAAGCTCCGGAACTTCTACGAGAAGCCAAGCGTGAGAAGGAAACGCAAGCGCCAGGAGGCCGAGCGCAAAAGGCGCAAGGCCATGCGGCGCGCTCAACGCTCTCATTGACGGACGGCCCGGAGGTGCGGGCTGGTGGAGGACGTGGTGATGGAGCTTCCAACCTGTATGAAATGCAACGAAGGACCGATGATTCCGCTTTCCGACTACGGGACCGACGGCGCGGCAGTAACGTATAAGGCCTGGGTATGTATAAACCCGAGCTGCGGATTCTCGATTCGAATCGACAAAGGGCAGGTTACCTACGGTAAAAAGCTGGAACCGGTCTCTCACTAAAACGCAACGACACCGCCCCCGGTAACGCCCGGAGGGCCGAAAGGTTTCCAATAATGAGCGCAGAGACGAAAGCCACCAATATTGTCTGGCACGAGGCCACGGTTTCGAAGGCAGAACGCGAGTCCGTCAACGGCCATCGCGGATTCACAGTATGGCTGACCGGACTTTCCGGTTCGGGCAAATCGACACTGGCCAACATGCTTGAGAAATCACTTTGGGAGCGCGGCGTGCGCTCTTATGTGCTCGACGGCGACAATGTACGCCACGGTCTCAACAAGGACCTCGGCTTCTCCCCCGACGACCGCACCGAAAACATTCGGCGCATCGGCGAGGTAGCGGCACTGTTCACCGAGGCAGGCATAGCCAATGTGACCGCCTTCATCTCGCCTTACAGGAGCGACCGCGACTCGGTTCGCGAGATTATGAAGGACGGCGATTTCATCGAGATTTACGTCGCCTGCGAGCTCGACGAATGCGAGAAGCGCGACCCCAAGGGCCTCTACAAGAAAGCGCGGGCCGGCGAGATTCCCGAGTTCACCGGAATATCGGCGCCCTACGAAGAGCCCGAAAAGGCCGAGTTGGTGGTCGACACGACCAACCAGAAGCCCGAAGAAAGCCTGGCCGTCATAGTCGATTTCCTCGACAGCGGCGGCTACCTGAGCGCCTGAGACCCCGGTGGCCTATTCGGGCGTTACGTACGCGGCCCGAATACCGCCATCGACCATAAACTCGGTCCCCGAAACGTAGGAGGCCCCGTCCGAGGCTAGGTAGACGGCCGCCTCCGCTATGTCCTCGGCCTTGCCCAGACGCCCCATCGGTATGTGGACCAGGCGCCGGTCGCGGGCCCGCTCGTCCTCGAATAACTTGGCGAGCATCGGCGTGTCTATCGGGCCGGGGCAGATTGCGTTGGCGCGGATGCCCTTCCTGGCAAACTCGACCGCAATCTCGCGGGTAAGCGCCAACACCCCGCCCTTGCTCGCGGTGTAGGCCGATTGCGACACCGCCGCCCCCATCGTGGCCACGAACGAGGCGGTGTTGATGAGCGCCCCGCCGCCGGCACGCTCGAGGGCCGGAACGGCGTACTTGCAACCCAGGAAGACACCTTTGAGATTTATGTCGATGACCTCGGCCCAGACCTCTTCGCTGGTCTCAACCACCGAACCGTCGGCGGGATGGAAGATGCCCGCATTGTTGAACATCACGTCGAGCTTACCGAATCGCTCCTCGGCGGCCGCGACCAAGGCCTCGACCTCGGCCGCCCGGGTCATATCCACGGCCACCGCTGTCGCCTCGCCCCCGTCCGCGCAAAGCTCTTCGGACAAGGCCTTGGCCCCGGCCATATCCCGGTCCGCCACGACGACCTTGGCGCCCTCGCGCGCAAAAGCTCGGCAGGTGGCCGAGCCAATCCCGCCGGCCCCCCCGGTAACGACGGCCGACTTACCGGCCAGTCTCATCAGCCACGCTCCAGAAAACGTCGCCGTTCCCAATCGGTGACCGCACGGCGGGATTTTTCCAGTTCCACCTCGGCAAAACGCGAGTAATGATCGACCACCTCGCCACCGAGGCTGTCGCGCATCAACCGGCTGGCCCTAAACTCGCCGAGCGCCTCCTCCAGTGAGCCGGGCACAGCGACCAGCTCATCGGCCTTGTAGGCGTCGCCGGCGAACATAGGAGGAGGCTCGGTGCGCTTGGCAATACCGTCGAGCCCTGCGGCCAAGCAGGCGGCGGTGGCCAGATAAGGGTTGGCGTCGGCCCCGGGGATGCGGCACTCGACCCGTTGTCCGGCGCCGTGGCCGATGACACGGAAGCCGGCGGTGCGGTTGTCGTAGGACCACGCCACTTTCGTGGGCGCGAAGGTACCTGCGGTATACCGCTTGTACGAGTTGGTGTTGGGCGCAAACAGCAGGCTGCAGGCTCGAGCGTGCTCGAGAAGGCCGCCGAGATACCATCTGAAGGTATCGCCCAACCGGGTCTCGGTCCCTTCGATAGCTTGGCCCTCGGCGGCGAACACGGGCTCGGTACCGCTCTCGTCCCAAAGACTGGTGTGGAGGTGAAAACTGTTGCCGGCCAGATCCTCGCTGAGCTTGGCCATAAAGGTCAGCCCAACTCCGGCGGCAATCGCGATTTCCTTGGCGGCGTTCTTGTAGATCACATGGCGGTCTGCCATCTCAAGGGCCTCGGCGTAACGCAGATTTATCTCGTGTTGTCCGGGCCCCCACTCTCCTTTGCTAAACTCAACCGGCACCCCTGAACTGTCCATAGCCCGGCGGATAGCCCCGACCACGGGTTCCTCACGGGTTGCCTGAAGAACGTGGTAATCCTCGACATAACGGCCAAAGGTCTCGATGTCGGTAAAGCCTTTGGCCTCGGCAGCCTCGAGATCATCGGCTAGCAGAAAGAACTCCAGCTCCGAACCGACCTTGACCGTAAAGCCCTGCTGCCGGGCCCGTTCTACTTGACGGGCCAGGATGGTGCGCGGGGCCACTTCGACCGGCTCGCCGTTCTCCTCATCGACCAGGTCACAGACAACCAGCGCGGTACGGTCGAGCCAGGACGCGCGTCTTAGCGTCGCCAGGTCGGGGCGGGCGTGAAAGTCGCCGTAACCGTCATCCCATGAGGTGAACTCGTAGCCAGGCACCGGGTCCATCTCCATGTCGCAGGCCAACAGGTAATCGCAGGCGTGCATGCCGCCATCTATGATCTCGGAGAGAAAGAAATGTCCGGTTATCCTTTTCCCGACCAGGCGGCCGTACATATCCGGGAAGACCGTGAGTACGGTATCTATCTCACCGGCAGCAACGGCCTTTTCCAGGCCCGCACGGTCCATCATTCCATCGTGTAGCGACACAGTTCTGTTGGCCCAGGGCTAATGGCCGATAGTGTTTTCCGTTTTGCATATCAAATGGTTCTTGATAGCCAGCCTGGTGGTGCCAGCCGTAGGGCGGTGCATCTGAGCAAGGCCGCCGATGGCCACCCCACCCTGGAGGACGCCTACGATGACAAGCTTGGTAAAGAACACGATGCCAGTGGCAGCCCTCGCGTTGGCAGCCCTGTTGATTCCGGCCGGCGACACATACGCAGCCGGGACGGTCAGCGGCAAGGCCAATTTTGACGGCACCGCACCAACCCGCCGCACAATCAAGATGTCGGCCGACCCGGCCTGCGATAAGGCCAATCCGAACGGCCGCCAGGGCGAGGCCATGGTCATATCGGCCGACGGAGCGGTCGCCAACGTGTTCGTCTACGTAAAAGAAGGTGTGTCGGGCCAGCACGAAACCCCCAAGGCCCCGGTGATGCTCGACCAGGCGGGCTGCATGTACTCACCACGGGTCAGCGGAGCGCAGGTCGGCCAGACCATCCAAATCCTCAACAGCGACACCACCCTCCATAACGTTCACGCGCTGCCCAAGGCCAGCAAGCAGTTCAACAGCGCAATGCCGATGAAGGGCATGAAGATAAAGAAGCGCTTCACCGCCCCCGAGGTCATGGTGCGCATCAAGTGCGACGTGCACCCGTGGATGGCCGCCTACGTCGGCGTTCTCGACCATCCCTTCCACGCCGTTACCGGTACCGACGGTTCCTACTCCATCGACGGACTTCCGGCGGGCACCTATACGATCGAGGCTTGGCACGAGAGGCTCGGGGCCCAGACCTCGACGGTCACCGTCGCCGACGGCGCAGCCGCGTCAGCCAACTTCAGCTTCTCGCCCAAGAAGTAACGGTACCGGTAGCGCCCCGGACCGACCCTTCCAAGGACCATGCAGTCCAGCGATGAGCTACTCACGGTATTCGCCGTGAGTGCCGCCACGGTTTTGCTCACATCGGCCCTCAACCTTGCTTCGCAGCTACACAAGGCCGGCCGACAGCGGCCGGAGGCCGCCGAACTAGCCGAAGTTATCTGGGTGCTGGTCCCGCTACTGGCCGTGGCCTGGATAGCAAGTTCCGTTCTCATCCCCGCGTATGGCTGATAAAGGCTCCATGCTGGTTCACCGTGTGGCCGTCGTGACCCTGGCGGCCACCTTTGCATTGATCATCGCCGGCGCCCTGGTGACCAGTCGCGATGCCGGATTGGCCGTACCCGATTGGCCGCTGGCCTACGGCGAGCTCAACCCGCCCCGCTGGTACCAGATAGAGAACGTTCGCACCGAGCACGGCCACCGCATCATCGCCGCAACCGTAGCGCTGTTGACCGCCCTTCTGGCCCTGGTTGTCCTAAAGAAAGAACACCGTCGTTGGGTGCGTCGCCTGGCCCTCGGGGCCGTCGCTCTGGTCGTGTTCCAGGCGTTACTGGGCGGCCTGCGGGTGCTCAGCCTCTCGCTCAACCTGGCCATGGTCCATGGCTGGACCGCACAGGCGTTCTTCTCGTTACTGGTCGTCATCACCACGGTTACCGCCCCCGGTTGGAGAGGCGAGCGGCCGGTGGCCCCACAGTCCCTGGTCAGAGCCTGCTGGGCGCTTACCGTGCTGGTGGTCGTACAGCTGGCCTCCGGCGTTCTCATCAGACATCTCGGACCGGACGCACGCCCGCTTGCCGGAAACGCACTGTTCTATCTGCACCTGCTCTTGGCCACAGGCATAGTGTGGCTAGCGGCCCGGCTTAGCCGCAACGAAGACCTTGGCGCGCTGGCCAGACGGCCGGCCGACCTGCTACTTCCCCTTGCCGGGCTGCAGGTAGGACTGGGCCTGGCCAGCTTCATCATCACAGAGACCATGCAGTACGACCGCCAGGCCACCATGGCAGAATCTTGGCTGCCCACCTTCCACGTCGCAGCCGGGGCAGCCCTGCTGGCGGCCAGCATCGCTCTGACCACCCACTCCTTGGCGGGCAGGTCCGCAACGTTGACCGAAGAGGGCGCCACTTGAGAACGGCACAACACCCACGGCCGACCGCCAGCAGGACCCATGTGCAAGAGCGCTCGGCCGTCTACCTCGAGCTTACCAAGCCGCGAATAACCGCCATGGTCATGCTCACCGTGGTGGCCGGCTTCTTCCTGGCAGCCCCAACCGCCAGCCCGAACCCGCTGGCCCTGCTGCACGTACTGCTCGGAACGCTGCTTTCCTGTTCAGGGGCAGGCGCACTCAACCAGTATCTCGAACGTGACACCGACAGCGCAATGAACCGCACCCAGTTCAGGCCGCTGCCACAGCACAAGGTAACTCCGGCCGCGGTGCTTGCGGTGGGTTCGGCGCTGTCGATTTCAGGTGTGGCCTATATGGCCCTGCAAGTGAATCTTTTGACGGCGGCCATCGACGCGCTCACGCTGGTCTCCTACCTGTTCGTATACACGCCGATGAAACGGCTCTCGCCGTTCTCGACCCTGGTTGGCGCGGTCCCTGGGGCATTGCCACCTCTAATGGGTTGGACCGCGGCCACTGCAGACCTTGGTGCGGGCGGCCTGGCGCTGTTCGCAATCCTGTTCTTCTGGCAAATACCGCATTTCCTGGCCATCGGCACCATCTACCAGGACGATTACGAAAGCGCCGGATTCCCGTTGTTAGCGAGCAACACCGCGGCCCGTGGCCGCCAGATGTCGCTTTATGCAGCTGCACTGGTGCCGGTATCGATGTGGCCGGCGATGCTCGGTCTTGCCGGTCCTTTCTACTTCTGGTCTGCCGCAGCCCTGGGTCTCGGCTTCCTGGCCTTTTGCCTGATTGCCAAGACCAAAGCCTCGACCGCCTCGGCGCGCCGGGTCCTGTTCGCCTCGGTCACCTATCTTCCGCTTCTCTTCGCCGCGATGTTCCTCGACAGGATGACCGGATGAGCGGCGCCGCCGTCGAAATAGAGGGACTGAGTTTCTCCTACGGAGAACGCGCCGCCCTCGACAACGTATCCTTCGAGGTGGCAAGCGGCGCCGTGTTCGGACTGCTCGGCCCCAACGGTGGCGGCAAGACGACGCTGTTCCATATCCTATCCACGCTGTTCCCTTACCAGACCGGAAAGGTCCGGGTGCTCGGCCACGACCCCTTGTCCGAACGCGCGGCGGTGCGCGCCTCCATCGGCGTGGTGTTCCAGAACCCCAGTCTCGACGGCAAGTTGACGGTACGCGAGAACCTCGAGCACCACGGCCACCTCTACGGCGTGCGCGGCCAGGAACTGCGCGAAAGGATAGAGGCCGCACTGGCCACGGTGGCAATCGACGACCGCGGCCAAGATACGGTCGAAACGCTCTCGGGCGGTCTCAAGCGCCGGGTCGAACTGGCCAAAGCGATGGTCAGCCGTCCCAAGCTGCTGATCATGGACGAACCGTCAACGGGGCTCGACCCCGGGGCCCGCCGCGACCTACGCAACTACATAGAGACGCTGCGTAGCAGCACCGGGGCCACCGTCCTGCTCACCACCCACCTGATGGACGAGGCCGAACGTTGCGACCGTCTGGTCATACTGGACCGCGGGCGGGTCGTGGCCGAGGGCAGCCCCGACGAGCTTCGCAGCAACATAGGCGGAGAGGTGGTGCTCATTCGTTCGGGGGACCCCGACGCTCTGGCCACCGGCATCCGTAGCCGATTCGGTCTCGAGCCGGTCCGGCACGATGGCGCGCTGCGCTTGGAGCAAACCGACGGCCACGAACTGGTCGAACGTTTGATCGAGGCCTTCCCCGACGCCATCGACGCGACAACGGTCAGCAAGCCGGCCCTGGAGGACGTCTTCCTGCGCGCCACCGGCCACCGTTTCTGGTCGGAAGAGAACGACGGGTGAGCGGCCGCGCTTCCTCACGAACTCTGCTGCCGGCCTGGACCCTGGCCCGCCGCGAACTGGTGCGTTTCATCAGACAGCGCAACCGCGTGGTCGGGGCCCTGGCCCAACCGCTGCTTTTCTGGGCCATCTTCGGTTCGGGCCTAAACGCCTCGTTCCGGCCGTCCACCGGCGCCGAAGGCATCTCGTACATGGAGTATTTTTTCCCGGGCACCGTGGTCCTGATTCTGTTGCTGACCGCCATCTTCGCGACCATCTCGATAATCGAGGACCGCAATGAAGGCTTCATGCAGTCGGTGTTGGTATCGCCGGTACGGCCGCTGGGCATAGTGCTCGGCAAACTGGCCGGCACCTCCACCTTGGCCGTGACCCAAGCGCTCCTTATATTCCTGCTGGCCCCGGTCGTCGGCCTCGAACTCTCGGCCAAGGCCGTGGCCACGGCCATCCCGGTACTGATCCTGATCGCCGTGGGTCTGACCGCGCTCGGTTTTACGATTGCCTGGTACAGCGATTCGACCCAGGGCTTCCATGCCGTAATGACGGCATTCCTGATGCCGATGTGGTTTTTGTCGGGGGCATTCTTCCCCGCGGCAGGATTGCCGGCCTGGCTTGGATGGATAGTGGCGGCCAACCCCCTGACCTACGGCCTGGGGGCGCTTCGCCATGTCCTGTATTCGGCCGACCCCGCCACCGTGGCCGGACTGCCCTCCTTTGCCACCTGCCTGGGGGTCTCGGCGGCTTTCTCTCTGGCCGCCTTTGCTGCGGCCCTTGTTGCTGCCCATCGTCCGAGAACCGCGATACACGGTCGATGAGCCAAGCAGCGGCCCAGCCCCGACGACGCCTACTTCCTTGGCTATTGCTGGGGGGAGCACTGGTTGCGCTGCTCTCGGCCCGGATGCTGGGACAGCTTCGTCCCGAACCGCTTCCGGTCATCGCCGTGGTGCCGTCCTTCTCGCTTGTCGATCAAGGCGGCAACAACTTCGACGACACGGCCTTGAGGGACAGGGTCTGGGTGGCAAGCTTCATCTACACCAGCTGCCCCGGCCCATGCCCGCGCATGGTCGGCCGTCTGGCCGAACTACAAAAGCAGTTCGCGGGTAACCCCGGCTTGCGGCTTATCTCCTTCTCGGTCGACCCGGACCGCGACAGCCCCGAGGTGTTGGCCAAATACGCCGCCGTACACGGCGTGGACGGCAGCCAGTGGAAGCTGCTGGCCGGGCGAACCGAGACTATAGCCGAGCTTGTCCGAAACGGGTTTGCCCTGGTGCTGGCCCGGGCCGGAGACCTGCCGGCCGGGGACGAGGAAGCGCGCCGCGCGGTTTCTCTCCATGGCCCGATCATCCATAGCGTGCACTTGGTGCTGGTCGACGGAGAGATGCGGGTCCGCGGTTATTACGACAGCAACGAGCCCGAGGCTCTCGAACGGCTCAGCGGCGACATAGGCCGCCTGCTGGCCGGCACCTGATAACCTAAAAGCATTAATGCCCCCCGGACGGGGGGCAGACTCCATTGACACACGGCCACACTAGAGGCCATGGTGGGGGGTAATCCGCCAGGCGCGGAACGGGAGGGGTGATGAAGATATTTAGCGGCGCAATAACGATAGTGGCTCTAGTGGGGCTTATGGGCCTGGCATCCAACGCCGAGGCTGCCGAGAGTTACGACATCTGGGAGGCGCAGGACAATTCTGCCGGCAGCATCAGCGTACCGACAGATAAGGACGCCCTTAAGTGCCAGAAAGCTCTTGCCGGAGGCAGCGCGAAGTTCGTCAAAACTCTCGTCAAAGGCACCAGCAAGTGCATCGCCAAGGGCGAGGTCGGACACTGCCCCCCAGCAAAGGACGAGCAAAAGCTCAACAAGGCCGCCAACAAGGCCGTGGCGAAGGCCACCAAGTCCTGCGGCTCAGCAGAACTATCGGGCCTCACCAACGCTTACTCCACGCTCACCGCGGCCGCAGCCGACCCTGGCGCCGAAGCAGCTAAATGTATAATCGGACAGAACGATGTCAGCGCGTTGCGCTTCGTGATGGCTACCAACGGCGTGTCCGGTGTGTTCTCGGGAGCACCCGGTCGTGACAAGTGCGTCAAGTCCATGTCCAAGTCCTCGGCCAAGCTGATGACCACGATCCATAAGTCCGCGGCCAAGTGCCTCCTGAAGGGAGGAGATGCCGCTGGCTGTGTCGGAAGCATGTCATCGGGCGGATATGCGTCTCCCAGCGACGGCAAGACCGCAGGAAAAGTAAACAAGGCCCTGGGAAAGGCCGCGTCCGGCATTGGAAAAACATGCTCTGGAACGTACGCGAGCCTTTTTATCCCCTCGCTGCCTGGGTGCCCAGGAGCAGAAACGACACAGGATCTGGTGGACTGCGTCACGTACGCCAGTGCCAACGCCGCCATCGACCTGATCGAGGAAGCCTTTAATCCCAATGCCGACGCCTGGGTCGGCTCCAACGTCCAGGCCGCGATCGATGCGGCTAGCGCCGGAGACACGGTGCTCGTTGGGCCGGGCACCCACGCCGAGGCTCTCGTTGTCCCGGCCGGCAAGGACGGGTTGTCGCTGATCGGTTGCGGCAGCGGCGCCGACGGTGACCGCCCGACCTTTGAGAACGACGGTAGCCTGTCGGAACTGAACGGCATTACCGTCATCGGAGTCGATAATGTGACCATGCAGGGCCTCGACTTTGTCGGGTGGAGTGAGAACGGAACGTTCTCCAGCGACTCGAACAACATCGCCCACATCGACATCGGCGCCTATGACATCGGCGGGATGGTCTATGGCATATTCCCCGTCCAAAGCACGGGCGTTGTTGTCGAACTGTCGCGGATAGAAGGCGCAGACGACGCCGGCATATACGTCGGTCAGTCGGATGACATCGTAGTCCGTTACAACGAGACCTTCGATAACGTCGCTGGCATCGAGATCGAGAACTCGGCCAACGCCGAGGTCTACAGCAACCTCTCGATGGAGAACACGGGCGGGCTGGCCATCTTCAAACTGCCGGGCCTCCCTGTCCAATCCGGTAACGACCACCTGATCTCGCATAACGTCCTGGTCAATAACAACAGGTTCAACAACGGTGTCGGCCTGGTCAGCGCCATCCCGGACGGCACCGGGATACTGATGTTCTCCAACGACGACTGCACCATCGAGTGGAACATCGTAACCGACAACAACTCGCTCGGCGTGGCCATCCTCGACCAGGCGATTATCAACGCTCTGGTTGGCGGGGTCTTCAGCTCCTATAGCGATGACCAATCGACGGCGGGCAACCGGTTCGAGAACAACACCGTCCTCCGTAACGGGGGCAATCCCGACACCACGGGCGGAAACGCCACGCCGCTTGCGGACAACCTGATCTACATCATCGATGAGGGCGGGCCAGAGTCGAACTGCTTCAACCTCGCTGGCGTCGCTAGCGCGCTACAGCTGTTCAACCCGAACCAGTCATTCTTCCCATGCACAGGCCCGGACTGGGACTGAAGCAAGCTCGTCACTAAAAGAGGAGCCGGGGCGCTACCGCGCCTCGGCTCTTTTTTTATTGAGACTTGTCGCCACCGCCCGCCCAACGGCGAACGGCCTCTTGGGCTGCAGCAGCATCACCATCATCGAGTGAGCGTCCCTGCCAGGTGAACTCTAACGTGACCTCGTTGGGATCTTGAAAATATATGGACTTCCAGGTCCCGTCCTCATGGTCCACCGGGCCTGCCACAGGCAAGCCTCCCCCCTCCAGCCGCTCCTTCCAGGCCATAAGCTCGTCATAAGAATCAACGTTAAAAGCGATGTGGCGCACCCAGGCCGGCAGGTCATCAGGTGCGGGCCGACTGAGCCCCGCAATGTCGAAGAAGGCTATGCATTCGCCTCCCCCGGTCTCGAAAAAAGTATGGAGTGCCGGTCCCCTTCCAGGCTCGTCCGGCTCTATCTCGACCGCACCGACCAGGCGGAAACCCAGAAGCTCGGTATAGAACCTTACCGTGGCGGCGGTATCGTCGGTGGGATAGGCAACGTGGTTGAGAGTTCCTGCCGGCTTGAGTTCTTGCACCTCACTGCTCCGATGGAGACCGTACCCTTCCGCCACCGGTCCAGCAAAACAACCAGCTGAGTCAGAAAGGCCAGAGCAGACGCTGCCACCACTTGCGCTTGAAACGCTTCTCGCAGCGGGCCAGCTGGGTGCGATAGGTCTCGGCCCGGGTGCGCACACGCGCAGCCACGTTCATCAACCAGGGCTTGGCCAGATAGCTCTTGCGCTTATAGCCACCGTGGCCCTCATGGTAGGCCAGATAGAGCGAATAGGCGTCCTGTTTGGATATTCCACAGGTCCGGCGGCTGCGCTCCCCGTACCAACCGATGAAATCGGTCGCGTCGCCAAAGTCATCGCGGTCGGCCCCGCGCCGCCCGGTGGAACGAATGTAGGATTCCCAGGTCTCATTGGTGGCCTGAGCGTACCCGGTAGCACTCGAGGGTCGCGGGCCAAGGATGAAGAGAAAACGCCACTTTCGTGGCGGCTTGGCATTGTGGATGAACTTGGACTCCTGATGAACGATGGCCAATTGGACGTGGATGGGCACCCCCCATCGCCTATACGATCGCTCGGTATCGCGATACCAGCCGCGTTGGGCGTCGAAGATGGCGCA
>JAYGCK010000053.1:0-10246 GCA_046583395.1 Deltaproteobacteria bacterium | reverse complement strand
GGCGCCATGAATAATCTCAAAACGAGAGCTGCCGGAAAATGACACGTTCGGCGTTCTTGCAGCGCGCCGTGACCGTGACCAGCCCCTGCCCCGCAGGCTGACGGGCTATGAGCACCGTAGCGTTCTCGGTGGCTTCGATAGCTAGGCCAGGTCTGCCGCGAATCGTCTTAAGGGCGGCCAAGTGCGCGCATAGGACCCTTTTGTGCAGGGCCAGTTCGGTGGCCGCGTACCGGACCGTGGCGGTCAGTGCTGCACTAGCGGCGGAGATGGTGGCCGCTAGTGCGGTGACGGCAAGCAGGGCGCTTCCCCTTTCCTTAACAGGTCTTTGATAGACCTGGACGCACTCGACTCATTCCACCTTTGCGGTTAATAAGGCGCGTATGGAGCTGAGCTTAGGCCCCCAATACGAAGAGTTTCGCGCCGAGGCCCGTGCTTTCCTCAAGAGCAACCGCACGGAGGTTCCGGCCGCAGGATTGGGCGAAGGCGACACCGAAGGCAGCAACAAGGCCTGGCAACAAAGACTGATAGATGCCGGCTACGCCGCCCGAACTATTCCTCGTAAGTACGGTGGCTTTGGTGCCAAGCCCGATATGCTCGAGAGCATCATCATCGATGAGGAGTTTCGCCGGGCGAAATTGTCCGGTCCGATGGCCAACCAGGGCATAAGCATGCTCGTTCCCACCCTTCTCGAGTACGGCAACGAAGAGCAGAAGGTCGAGTACGTCGCGCCGACCATCCGGGGCGAGCTGGTCTGGTGCCAGGGCTATAGCGAGCCTGGTGCGGGCAGCGACCTTGCAAGTTTACGGACGGCGGCGGTCGAAGAAGGCGACGAGCTTGTCATCAACGGACAGAAGATCTGGACCACCACCGCGCATCAGGCCGGGATGATGTTCGCGCTGGTAAGGACCGACCCCGATGCGGCCAAGCATGCCGGGATAAGCTACGTGCTGGTCCCTACCGACTCGGCCGGTCTCGAGATTCGGCCGCTTCGCGAGATGACCGGGAGTTCGTCCTTCAACGAGGTGTTTTTCGACAACGTTCGCGTGCCCAAGACCAATATGGTCGGACAACCGGGCCAGGGCTGGGAGATAGGCACCCGCACCCTGTTCCACGAACGCAATATGCTCGGTTCCAGCAGCCAGACCGAGACGATGTTCGGCAGCATGCTGGAGGTGGCCGCGGAAAGCGGCGCTATAAATGACCCGGCCTTTCGTGAGAAGGTGGCCGCGTTACAAGCGCGAGTGCTGGCGATGAAGTATCAGAGCCTGCGGCTTCTGACCGACCGTCTCAAGAAACGCAGCTCGGGAGTGGCCAGCCTCCTGACCAAGCTCAACGGTTGCCAGCTTAACCACGACGTTTCGGCCATGGCCATAGACGCTATGGGCGAGCGGGGCATATTGGCCAAGGGTTCACCGCATGTTCGCGACAAGGGGCTGTGGCAGGGGCAATACATGTTTACGCTCGGTCTCATCATCGGCGGGGGTACCGCCCAGGTCCAAAAGAACATCATTTCTGAGCGTGGCCTCGGGATGCCGCGCGAACCCAAGCCCGCGCCAAAGGACTGACCGATGGATTTTGGTCTTTCAGAAGAACAATCGTTGCTGCAGGACGCGCTACGCGGCTTTCTCGCCGACAAGCTCCCGATGGACAGGGTACGCACGGTCTATGAGGGCGGCGATGGCTGCCTCGAGGGCCTGGCCGGCGAGTTGGCGGCCCAGGGGCTGTGCGGTGTGCTGGTACCGGCCGACAGTGGCGGTTCCGGCCTCGGGTTGCTCGACGCCGCGGTAGCGGCCGAGGAACTGGGCCGGGCTGCCGCGCCGTGTTCCTTTCACAGTGCATACGTCATGGCGCCTCTGGCATTGGCGACAGCCGCAAGCGGACAGGACCAGCGTCTGGCGGCCATCGCTTCGGGTAAGTTGCTGGCCTCCTTTGTGACCGGCGACTTCGAGCTAGCCGGTGGCCGCGTCAGCGGCAGTACCCGCTTCGCGCCCGACCCGCAGAGCGCAGGACTGTTTATCGTGGCGTGCAAGGAGGGCGATGCCACACGTCTGGTTGCGGTCGAGTCAGGCAACGACACGGTTTCCGTGGAGCCGCTGGTGACCGTAGACGGCACCCGCCGTCTGGGCGAGCTCACGATATCGGGAGCGACCGTAGACCAGGGTGACCTGCTGGGCGGTGACGAGGCCTTGGTCGAACGCATCCTGGATGCCGGGCGCATCGCGCTAGCCGCCGATGTGCTGGGCGCGACCGAGCGCTCGCTTGAACTCGCCGTCGAGTACTCGCTTACCCGCGAACAGTTCGGTCGCCCGATTGGTTCTTTCCAATCGGTAAAACACATGTGCGCCGAGACGATAGCCGAGATCGAACCGCTGCGCGCGTTGGTCTGGTATGCCGCCTATGCCTGGGATGAGTCGCTCGCCGACGCGTCCTGGGTGGCCAAAACTCTCAAGGCTCACGCCGGGGAGGTCGGTACCAGGGCCACCACCACCACCGTTCAGGTGTATGGCGGCATGGGCTTTACCTGGGAATGCGACATGCACGTCTGGTTCAAACGTGCCGGTTACGACCGCCAGGTGCTCGGCGGACCCGCAGAGCTGCGGGCCGCCTCTATAGAGTTACAGGGACTCTGATTAGCGCGTTCCGGTAAGCAGCCCGGCCACGGTGAACCACCCGTGGTCAACCGAGTATTCGTGATCCCAGCCTATGTCGACGTACCAGGCTGCCTCCTCGGGGAATCCAAATCCGGGGATGGCTGCGCGCGTGCCGTGCTCTAACTGCATGTCGAGGACGGTGAAGGCGTATACGAACATACGCTCTTCGTCGTACTCGTAGTCGGCGTTGGGGTTAGGTTTGGTCGAACTGCGCTGGCTCATTATACAGGTCTTCCATAGCTCGCCGGCACGGTCATACATGTCGGTGTACATGATCATGCCTGTCTCTTGGTCGACCATCAGGATGCGCTTGGAGTAGGCGTAGTCGGGTACACGGGCCACGCCTTCGATGATGTATACCGTCGGACGCTTCTCCCAGTTCTCACAGAAGGTCATGCCGCCGTCACGCTCGCAAAGCTTCGGAGGAATGCTCTCCCCGTGCATGGAGCCAACCATCTCTTTCACCCCGAGAAGCTTCCAGTCCATCACCGAGATATGACCGGCCCAGCCACCGAAGCTGTCTTGGTCGATGTCCTGACCGAACAGTGCGTCCGAACGCTGCGCGCTGGACATTCTGCGCACGCGCCGGATCATCGGGATGTAGAGCCAGGTGTCATCCATCCGGTCGGGCGCGCGATAGCGATAGTTGATGCTGCCCACGCCTTTGAGGTCGAAGGGGTCGATGAGAGGGTAGAAACCGAACTTGGTAAATATATCGTCTTTGTTGTCCTCGTCGGGAAAGCGCGGGACGGGGTCGTGCTTGAGGCGCCCCTCCATGCGTAATCGGCGTGACCAATCGACCGTGAAGTGGCGTTCGACGTTGTATAGCCGTCTGCCTTTGGCATCGACGTAGAAGCCTCCGGTGTCTGCGTCTGGTAGGTGCACGGAGAGGTCATCGGTGAAGTAAGGGCCGCGCTCGAAGTTATGTATTATGCGGACACCAGCTTTTGGGTCGTTGGTGTCTATGGTCGGGAAGGGCCTGCCGGCCACATAGCTCTCGAGCATGTTGAGCTCGTTAAGCTTTACCTGCGAAGAGTACTTCTCGGTGGCTTCACGGTACAGTTTCGGGACCGTTATTTTTTTGTATGGGGTGATGTTGAGATCCATGCCGTTGCGGATCGCCCACAGGATTCCCGGCGAGACCAGACCTTCCGCCTTCTCGGCGTTGCTCCTCGAGATGACGTCGCCCGGGGCCACGTCGGCCCCGGCAGCGGGGACCAACATCAATGAGAGCGTGAGTATCGAGCCCGCCGCCCATGCGGAGGCGCGGGTTATTACTACCGACTGTGTCGCCATTTCCCTTCTTGGTCTCCTTACGCTGACCGGTCTTAGTGGCCTTTCCATTCGGGCTTGCGTTTCTCGGCAAAGGCCCGCGGGCCCTCGACGAAGTCATCCGAACCGAACAGTGTCGTGAAAGCGTCGAAGTGCTTGGCCATGGCTTCTTCCAAGGGTTGGTCGAGCCCGCCGAGCGCGGCCTCCTTGGTGGCGCGTACCGACAGGGGCGCACAGGCGATGATGTCGTCTGCCCACGACAGAGCGCGTTCCATCAGTTCGTCCGCTTTGGTTATCTCTTGGACCAAGCCCAGCCTTTCGGCCTCCTCGGCCCCTAGGTGCCGGCCCGTCAACATCAGGCCCATCGCGTTCTTGAGACCAATCTGCCTCGGTAGCCGGTGTATGCCGCCGGCGAGGGCGGCCAGACCGACACGAGGTTCGGGTAGCCCAAAAATCGCCTGCCCGCTAGCGATGATGATGTCACAGGCCAGGGCCATTTCGAAACCTCCGCCGAGCGCTACGCCCCCGACCGCTGCGATTAACGGCTTGTTGAGATCGAAGCGGTGGCTGAGCCCACCGAAGCCGTTCTGAGAGAGCATTCCCGCCGACCCATGCTCGGCCGTGTATTTGAGGTCGTTACCGGCCGAAAAGGCCCGTTGGCCGCTTCCGGTGAGGATGCCTACCCAGAGCTCGTCATCGGCGGCGAATTCGTCCCATACCCGTGTCAGTTCCTCGTTGGCCGGCGGATGAAGCGCGTTCATCACCTCGGGCCGTTCGATGGTGACAATCAGGACACGACCGCGGCGTTCGGTCGTGATGAACTCGTAGCTTTCCGTCGTCATTGGGAGAGGGCCCGGCAAAGGTCCGGCAGCGGGTTTCAATATAGGCCCACGCCAGCAGCGGCAAGCTGCCCGGCCCTGGGCTCGGGCAGGCTCCATCATTGTCGGGCAAACCGGAGGTGCAAAATGTCCGTACCCTTATGTGCTTTGGTGGGCTTCGTGTTCTGGACCATGTTCTTGGTCCTGTCGGTGGCGACAGTGCGCGTGGGCCAGGTGCTCATGGGCAAGGCGGGTGCGGGTGATTGACCCGAGCAATCCCTACGGCGGCCAGGCCTATTGGCGTCTCAACCGCGCCCATCTGAACGCTTGCGAGACCTGGCCATCTTCGCGGCCCTGGTGTTGGCCGCTGAGGTCGTTGGCCACTCCTCGGCCGCCTGGCAATGGTCTATCTCGGTGCGAGTGTCGCCCAGTCGCTCATCCATATCGCCTCGGGCACCGATTGGGCCATTCGTCTGCGCTTTACCGCTTTTCTGGTGCAGTTCGTGTGTGCGGTCAGGATGGGCATGACCCTGCTGTCTCTCTAGCCGCCGGCCTATACGGCCATACGTTCGAAGTACCAGGCCACCAGCGCCGCTCCGTGGAACATATAGACCAGGGCGGCCAGGGCCAGGAAGGGTCCAAACGGTATCTCGCTGTCGAGCCGGTTGCGTTTTAGCGCCATCAGCACGAGCCCGACCACCGCGCCCACGACCGAGGAGACCAGCAGCGTGAACAAAGCCGCTTTGAGGCCGAGTAGTCCGCCTATCATTGCCAGCAGCTTGACGTCCCCGAGTCCCATTCCTTCGCGGCTACGCAATCTCTCGTAGGCCACGGCAATCAGCCACAGGATGCCCCCGCCCACGACTATGCCGGCAAGTGACTCGGTCACGCTGATGTGGCCCACAACGAAGGCCACTCCCGGGCCTATAAGTATGGAGGGCAGGGTTATGGTATCGGGAATGATGCGGTGAGCGATGTCTATGAAGGTCACGATGATGAGGGCCGCCCCGAGCGCGAACATCAACAAGGCCAGCCGCGGCTCGAAGCCTTCGGCGACCACGCCTGCGGCCAGTGTCGCCCCGGCCAGCTCGACCATGGGGTAACGGAGGGGAATGACGGCTTTGCAGGCGCGGCAACGGCGCCCGAGTAGGATGTAACTGAGCAGTGGAACGTTGTCGTACCAGCGCACCGGTTCCTGGCAGCGCCGGCAGTGTGAGCCGGGCGATACTACCGATTCACCCGCAGGCCAGCGAGTGATGCAGACGTTCAAGAAGCTGCCGACGACCAGGCCGCCGGTGATAGCTAATGCGTAGGCCATGGTTGTGATTGTGCCGGGTCAGCCCAGGTGCGCAAGCGCGCAAGCGGTCGGCGGCGGTTCGAGCGTGCGGAGTATGCCATCGACCCGCATGCGCACGACCAAGCTGCGGCCGCCTGCCGGAGAGGGTGAGAAGTGGAGATCGGAGGCGCCGCGGGCAACCGCTTGTTCGAGATAGGACTCGAGCAGACGCACTGCCGGGGCCAGGCCGGGACCATCGACGCTTGGCGCTTCCATCCGTCCGCAGTAAACGCTCGGGCGGCGGTCTTCAATGACCGCGCTGTCATAGATAAAGGAGAAAGCGATGAAAGTAGGTTTGTTCGTTCCCCTTGTCAGTCCCCTTTGCGACCGGGACTTCGTAGCCGCGCTGGGGCCGGCAGCCGAGGAGCGCGGTTTTGACTCCCTGTGGGCGGCGGAACACCTGGTCCTGTTCGACGACTATTCTTCCGAATATCCCTACTCGCCCGATGGCAAGATACCGGCCGGCGGCGAGGTCGGAATCATCGAACCGTTTGCGTGCCTGAGCTTCCTGGCGGCGATCACCTCGCGGATACGGCTCGGTACCGGCGTGCTACTGGTGCCGCAGAGGAACCCGGTTTACACGGCCAAGGAAGCGGCTGCCGTCGACTTGCTATCGGGCGGCCGCCTCGACCTCGGGGTCGGTATCGGCTGGCTGGAGAACGAGTTCGAGGCGGCCGGAGTTCCGTTTGCCCGTCGCGGCAAGCGAACTCGCGAGTATATAGAGGTCATAAAGAAGCTCTGGTGCGAAGACCCTTCCTCGCACGACGGCGAGTTCTACCAGCTGGCCGAGTGCCGGCATTACCCCAAGCCCATACAGACACCACACCCTCCGATCGTGTTCGGCGGCGAGACCGACGCGGCGCTGCGGCGCACCGCCGACCTCGGACAGGGTTGGTACGGTTACGACCACGAACCGGCCACCGCGGCCGAACGGATTACCAAGCTGACCGGGCTTTTGGCCGAGCGCGGGCGCTCGCGTCAGGATATCGAGATAAGCATCTCGCCCTATATGCGCCAGACCGGAGCGCGCGAGGTCGAGGCTTTCGCCGAAGCCGGTGTCGACCAGCTAATCCTCTACGTGTTGGCCGGCGACCGCGACGAGCTTCTCGGCGCCCTCGACCACGTGGCCGTCGAGGTGGCCGAGTTGGCACACTCCCTGTGAAGGCCGTCGTCATAAAGGAATACGGCGGTCCCGAGGTCCTTGAGGTCCGTGAGGTTCCCGAGCCGGTCCCCGAACCGGGCGAGCTGCTCGTTCGTGTGCGCGCCGCCGGTCTCAACCGCGGCGAGCTGTTGCAGCGCATGGGCGTCTATCCTCAGCCCGGACCCCGCTTTGACGACGAGGTGCCCGGTCTCGAGTTCACCGGCGAGGTTGCCGCGGTGACCGAGGGTGCCGAGGGTTTTGCCGAGGGTGACCGGGTGATGGGGATAGTCACCGGCCGCGGGCAGGCCGAATATGTGACCACGCATGCCAGTCTGGCCGTAAAGGTTCCCGAGGAGCTGTCGTGGACCGAGGCTGCGGCCGTACCCGAGTCCTTTATTACCGCCAACGACGGTCTCGAGCAGTGCCGCTGTTCGGAGGGTGAGACCGTTCTCGTCCACGCCGTGGGTTCGGGTGTCGGTCTGGCCGCCGTCCAGGTCGCCCGCCTACACGGGGCCCACACTGTTCTCGCTACCGCACGCTCGGCCGACAAGTTGGAGCGTGCGGCCGAGTTCGACCTCGACGGCGCCATCAACACTGAAGAAGAGGACTTTGCCGAGCGGGTGGCCGAACTGACCGGCAAGCGGGGCGCCGATGTCATCGTTGACCTGGTCGGCGCGGCCTTCCTGGCCGGCAATGTCAAAGCCGCCGCACCGAAGGGACGCATCGTGACCATAGGCCTGCTCGGCGGGGTAAAAGCCGAACTCAATCTTGCCGTGGCCGTGGCCAAGCGCTTGGAGCTTCGCGGCACCGTGTTGCGCTCGCGCAGTCTAGAAGAAAAGGCCCATGCGACCCGTTCCTTTGCCGAGCGCGTGTTGCCGGCCTTGGCCGCGGGCAAGGTCGTACCCGTCATAGACAGCGTCTATCCGATTGAAGAGGTGGCCGAGGCTCACCAACGAATGGAGGCCAACGCCAACTTTGGCAAGATAGTTCTGGAACTCGGCTGAACGTTCAGTCCGGCTCGTGCTCGAGCAACCCGGCGATAGCCGTGGCCTGTTCGTCGAGGGTCTCGCGGGTGGGCGCGTGACGCAAGGCGGGGTCTAGTCTCATAGGGAAGTCATCACCGCGATAGCGTGGGATGACGTGCATGTGGGTGTGAAAGACCGTCTGGCCGGCAACCCTGCCGTCGGCGATTATGAGATTGGTGCCCTCGCATCGTATGTCCGAGGCCTTCAGCGCGGTAGCCACGCGGCGGGCCATAGAGAAGACCGCGCCGCCGTCCTTGTCGTTCACTTCCGACACGCCGTCGCTGTGTGAGTTGGGGATGACCAGGGTGTGGCCCGGCACCATCGGGTGTATGTCCATGAAGGCCGTGGCCAGCTCGCCGCGCTTAACGATGCTGGCCGTCCCGCGACCGTCGGTTATCGCGCAGAATATGCAGGCGGATTTTTCGCTCACCGGCGCTTCGGCAGCCCCAAGGCCCGCGCCATCACATCCACGGGTGCGCGCCGGCCGGTGAAGATGTTGAAGGCCAGTACCCCCTGGTGGAGCAGCATTAAACGGCCGTCGATGGCGGGCCGGCGCTTGCGACGGGCGCGCCTGGTGAAGGCCGTCGGTGTGCGGCCGTAGGCAAGGTCGAAGTGGACGCAATTTTGCCCGCTAAGCGACGGGTCATATCCTTTGAGCTGTCCACTGAGCCCCGTGCTGGTCGAGTTGACGACCAGGCCTACCCCGTCGAAAAGCTCGGGGGTCTTGAGCATATCGAGGCCGCATATCTCGATCTTGGTCTTACCGGTCGGCAGTTCGGCGGCCAGACGCTTGGCGCGTGCTACGGTGCGGTTGGCGATTATCACCTCGCGCGCTCCACCCTTGCCCAGCGCGTACAGGACCGCGCGTGCGGCACCGCCGGCACCAATCAGTAGCACACGTTTGCCGCGCAGCCTGAAACCCGAAGAGGATAGAGCCTTCAAGAAACCGTCTACATCGGTGTTCTCGCCCTTTAACCCGGCCGCCCGCTTGCCGTCGGGGTATATCGTGTTGACCGCGCCAACGGTACGGGCAACGGGCGAGAGGCGGTCGAGGTGGCCGATGACCTTCTCTTTGAACGGGACGGTCACGTTGGCCCCGGCCAGCCCAAGCGTTTTTATCGAAAGAACGGCCTCACCTATCGTCCGGCTGCTGGCGCGAAGCGGCACGTAGGCGTAGTCGAGCCCGAGGTGTTCGAATGCGGCATTGTGCATCCTCGGACTGAGGCTGTGTTCTACGGGTTCGCCGAGAATCCCGACGATGCGGGTGGTGCCTTCTATGCTGTCGCGTACCCGGGTCGCCACGTCGCCGCCTAGCTACGGGACAGAACGGCGTGCGCGGCCGCAAGGCGCGCCACCGGTACGCGGTAGGGGGAGCACGAGACGTAGTCGAGGCCTACTCCGTGGCAGAAGTCGATAGAGCGGGGGTCCCCGCCGTGCTCGCCGCAGATGCCCAGCTTGAGCGATTTCTTCACCGACCGACCTTTTTCGACGGCGATCTCGATCAGTTGACCGACGCCCGCGGCATCGAGCGTTGCGAAGGGGTCGTCGGAGAGAACCTCGCTGTCGATGTAGGCCGGAAGGAAACGTCCCGAATCGTCACGCGAGAGGCCGAATCCCATCTGTGTCAGGTCGTTGGTCCCGAACGAGAAGAAGTCGGCGTGACCGGCTATCTCATCGGCCGTAAGTGCGGCCCTCGGGACCTCGATCATGGTCCCGATTTTGTAGGCGACCTTCTTGTTCTTTTCCGCGAAGACCTCGGCGGCGGTCTCCTCGACCACCGCTCTCAAACGCGACAATTCCCCGGCGGTTCCGACCAAGGGAATCATTATCTCAGGGTCGACCTTTATCCGTTTGCGGCTTGCGGCGATGGCCGCCTCGATAATCGCACGGGTCTGCATCTGGTAAATCTCGGGGTAGGTGATGGCCAAGCGGCAGCCACGGTGGCCAAGCATGGGGTTGAACTCGTGTAGCGCTTGGCCCGCCATGCGCAGTTCTGCCAGGTC
>JAYGCK010000117.1:0-2353 GCA_046583395.1 Deltaproteobacteria bacterium | reverse complement strand
GGGTATCAGAACACCGCTAGCGGCGACTACTCCTCGGTCAGCGGTGGGCAGGACAACACAGCCAGCGGCGACTCCTCCTCGGTCAGTGGCGGGTCGTACAACTACGCCAGCGGTTCCGTCTCCTCGGTCAGCGGCGGGTCTGACAACACCGCCAGCAACATCTCCTCGTCGGTCAGCGGTGGGCAGGACAACACCGCCAGCTACTACTTTGCCTCGGTCAGCGGCGGTTGGAACAACACCGCCGGATACAGCTTCTCGTCGGTCAGCGGCGGGACCAACAACGTCGCCAGCGGAGGATTTTCCTCGGTCAGCGGCGGGAACGGGCATACAGCATCTGGTATCTACGATTGGCGTGCTGGCAGCTTGTTTGAGGACGACTAGGTCTTACCAGCCATAGAGATACGAGCGCCCCGGCACCTAGCGGTGTTGGGGCGTTTGTTTATTCGCCGCGTAAAATTTGCGCGCATTTTTCAGAGCGGGACTCCTGGCATGCAGGAGGGCTTTGCCTGGTTTGACTCTGCCCGTGATGAGACGAAACAATTGCTGCCTCGATGATCGATCCCGGCAGTACCGCCCCCGCGTTCTCCCTTAACTCGACCGACAATAAGCCGGTTTCGCTCGATTCTATTACTGACAAAGGGCCTGCGTTGGTCGTGTTCGTCTCTGAGGAGTGTCCGACCTCTCGCCTGGCTGTTGAACGACTCGAGCCTTTGCGCGAGCCATTCAAACAGGCCGGCGCCAGCTTGGTCGCTGTATTCGAAGACGACTCGGAGGTCACCGCGCGAACAATGAGGCGCTGTCAGGCCACCTATCAGGCCTTAAGTGAGCCCGCGCCCTTCGAAGTATCTGAGTCTTACGGGATACAGACAGTCCCAAGTGCCTTTTTGGTCGGCACCGACGGGCGGGTGATCGATGCGATAGAGGGTTGGAGCCGTGAAGACTACAACCGAATCGCGGCCAAGGACGCCGAGCTAGATGGCAACGCCATGGCTGGTCAGGTCAGCGATGAGAATCCCCATGAGAAACCAGGGTGTTCGTCGAAGAACACGCTTGATCCTTCTTTAATCGCGGCGATGAGCACGGATGCCGGGTTTGATGAGTGGGAAGACATGTTCGAGCGGGGGTGGAGTGATGGTTTGCCCACCGTTCCCCCAACCCGAGAGAGAGTAAGGCGCATGTTGGACGGCCGTGACCCTGCCCGCAGTCTTGGCCCGGTGCCACCGGGCATGGGTGAGCTTACACTTGAGAGGCTATCTGCTTGTGCGGTGCTCGCCGGATGTCATCACTCTTACTTTCCCTTGGTCTTGGCTGCTACCGAGGCGGTACTGGATCCGGCATACAATGTTCACGGGAGCACCAACAGTACACACACCTCCGGCCCGGTGTTGATCGTCAACGGCCCGGTCCGTAAGACGATAGAGGTTAACTGTGGGATAAACTCGATGGGTGGATGGAGCCGGGCCAATGCCACTATCGGCCGCGCGATACGTCTAGTGATCGGACTGACCGGGCAGGGCAGGCCGGGCACGCTCGACCGGTCGACCTTTGGTCAGCCTGGGAAAATATCTTTCTGCTTTGGTGAGAATGAAGAGGATAGCCCCTGGGGTCCGCTATCGGAGGACCGGGGTTTTGGGCCGGGACAAAGTGTGGTCACGGCGTATTGTGGTGATGCTCCGTTCTCCTTCTCCGACCATTACAGTCGCGACCCCAAAGATATCATAACCACGATCTCCTTGGCCGGCTGTGCGACTTTCTCGCCACATGTCTTTCCGATAGGCGCCGAGACGGTGTTCGTTCTATCGCCCGAACACGCGCGAGACCTGGCTGCCGCCGGCTGGAGTAAGAAGGATGTGGCCCAGCGCATATTCGATGCTTCCAAGCGCAAGGTTGGGGATCTCCGTGGTGGTGAGCAGAGCATGTTAGCGGCAGGGGCCGATGACGATACGGAACTTACCAAGTGGCTTTCACCAGATGAGGTCGTAATTGTTGTATCTGGCGGTCGTGCTGGCCGATTTTCTGCCGTACTGCCCCCGTGGGTCGGGTTCGGGCTAGGGTCACAGATGGTAAGCCGCGCTGTGACCGAGCAGCCTTGAGATATCAGAGGCCAACAAAGGAGAGACTACAAATGGATGACCTGGTAAGCCCTTTTGACGAGAGAACAGTCGATCCACATGCCCCGGCACCCAGATTGGATGGGATAAAGGGCAAGAAGATTACTCTACTGTCGATATCGAAACCCAAATCGACAGAGTTCTTGGCCGAGCTCGGCCGAGTGTTGGAGGAGGAGCACGGGGCGCAGCTAAGCAATGCGCAAAAACCCACCTCCACACGGCCCGCGCCCGACAATGTCTTC
>JAYGCK010000025.1:0-13889 GCA_046583395.1 Deltaproteobacteria bacterium | reverse complement strand
TCGACCACGGCCGAACCGTTGCCGGATATCTCTGTTTCTACACTCATGCTCGCCCCTGTGGCCGTTGACCAAGGCTAGCCGATAGCCCAATACGTGACCAGCCGGGAAGTGCGCGATCAATCAGGCACTTCGGCCCCGTGTTCACTCACCATCTGGCCTAACCCCTGTAGCAGTTCATCGAGTCTGTCGGTCCACTCCGACGCTTTGAGAGCGTAGAAGCCGCCATCGACCTCCCTGAAATTCAGCTCAGAGTGCAGCAGTTGGGCAAGTGCCTTGCTATATGACTCGGCGGCACATCATTAGGACGGCCGTAGACGAGCTTAGCGTGGGCAGCCGTGATAGTGCTGAGGATCTGAACTGAACACCTTCACCGTGACCGCCCCACACCCCAGATCCATCCTCGAACTCGCCGGCTCGGGCACGACCATCGTCACACCGACGGCCGGGCTGGCCCGCCAGCTCAGGCGAAGGGTGGCCGTTGGCCGCCGCTTGGCCGGCACCGCAATTGCAGCCACTCCCGACATCGTCTCGGTCCAGGCCTGGCTCGGCCGGCTATGGGAAAGCGGCGACCCACAGGAGGTCCTACTGGGACGAACCGCCGAGATGCATCTGTGGGGCGCAGCGGTCGCCGACGATGCCGAAGGAATACTCGATGCGCCCGCCCTTGCCCGGTCGGCCGCCCAGGCATGGCAGCTCATGCACGACTGGGGTCCACTGCCCGAGCCCGGGGCGTTCGATACACCCGAGACCGAGGCCTTCCGCACTTGGTCGGCTAGTGTGACCGAGCGCCTGGCCTCAGAGGCCTGGCTCACAAGCAGCCAACTATGCGGCCGGGTCATCGAACAGCTCGAGGACGGACGCGTGGATGTCTCCTCTACCAAGATCACCCTTGCTGGTTTCGATGTCCTCAGCCCTGTGCTCACAGAACTGCTCGGCCGGCTCGAGGCGCGGGGCGCAAGCATCCTACACAAGACCGTAGATGCCGGGACGACAAGCGTGGGCCGGGCACTGGCCTTCGACAGCATTGATGACGAATGTGCCTTTATCGCCAACGACATACGGCGCGCGATGGAGACCGACCCGACGGTCGACATCGGCCTGGCCCTTGCCGACCCGGAACTCTACGACCGTCCACTGGCAAGAGAGCTTGGCCAGACCCTGTTCCCCACAACCCCGTCTGTTGGGGGCCTGGGCCAGAGTCGTTCTGTGACCGATACCGGACTTGCGGCCCACGCACTCGACCTCCTCTCTTTGCGCGAGCACGGCAACGGGTTCGCGCTGATAAGCCGGGTGCTTCTTTCCCCCTATCCGCGCCAGGAGACCGGCGAGGCCGGGGCCCGGGCCCGGACCGAGGTCACCCTTAGAAGGTATGCGCGCGGCGAGATCGGCCTTGGCGTTCTAAAAGGCCTCCTCGAAGAACGTGGCGCCGCCGACAGCGCAAAGCGGATAGCCAATCTGAGCGAACGGCTTGCCAGACGTCCGGCCCATGCCTCCGCGGCCCAATGGGCAGAGAGTTTCGCGGTAAGCCTGCGAGACGACCTCGGGTGGCCGGGCTCGAACTTGAGCGACAACGAACGCGCAGCATACCGCGGCTGGCGTGAGGCTTTTGCCGAGCTGTCCTCGCTCGAAGGCATCGCCGGCCAGATGAGCTGCAATGACGCGCTGGCCATCGTTGGCACGGTAGCGTCCGAGACCACGGTCGAACCGCTAGCGGTGGCGGCCGGACTCACGGTGGCCGGTCTCGAGGACTGCGCAGCGCTGGCCTTTAACCGGCTTTACGTCGTGGGACTAAGCGCCACCGTATTGCCGCGTCCGGCCGTGCCACACCCCTTGCTCCCGGTTCGTTGGCAAAGAGAGCGCGGCCTGCCCCACGCATCGCCCGAGATCTCTGCCGAGGCTGCCCGCAGACTGTGGGCCACGCTCTCATGCTCGAGCCCCGAGACCACCGCCAGCTATGCCCGTATCGGGCAAGCCGAGGAGGCACAGCAACCAAGCCCGCTCATCGGCATGCCGGCCCAACCGCAAACCGTCGACCTCAGGCCCTGGTACCTGCCCGAACCCGAGGCCCGCACAAAACAGCTCGAACCGACCGTCGAAGAGGACGTTCCACCGGCGGTCGTACGTAGCGGCGGCACCTCGCTTTTGACCGACTTCTCCGATTGCCCCTTCAAAGCACTTGCGGCCCACCGCCTAGGTGCCGCGCCGCTCGAAGAGCCCCGCATCGGCACCGACGCAGCCGACCGGGGAACACTGGTCCACGCCAGCCTGGCCCATGCTTGGTCTGAACTTGAAAGCTCCGAACGCCTCCGGGCCCTGTCGGCAGCCGAGCTTGTCGAACTTGCCCGTCGATCGGCCAAGCGGGCAATAGGCGAGCTGCGGGCGCCACTTCCCGCGCACTTGCGCGCCCCACTGCTGGATTGGCTGTCGGAACTTAGCGCCGCATGGCTCGGTTTCGAGGCCGGTCAGCGACTTGGCCACTGGCGGGTCGTCGCGCGCGAGTCCGAGGCTGAGGTCGAGCTTGGGAACGAAGGCGTTCGACTAAGTCGCCTGCGGATAGACCGTACCGACGAACTACCCGACGGCCGCCGTGTGCTACTCGACTATAAGACCGGCCAGACACCGGCCTCGCCGGCGGGATGGCTTGGCCCGCGTCCGCGCGAGCCGCAGATGCCCGCCTATGTGCTTGCCCGGTTAGCGGCCGGCGAGAACGTGGCCGGTGCCGGGTTCGCACAGCTCAGCGCACGCGACGAACTGGCCATCAAGGCCAGTCCAGAGGTCTCCCTGCTCGCGGGCCGGCCACCACGTGACTGGCCCGGCTGGGACGAGGCCATCGAGATGTGGCACGAGACCCTGGGCGCGCTTGCCGACTCCTACGCGCTGGGCCGAGCTGCCGTCCAGCCCCGTGCGGCCTCGGTATGCCGCCATTGCCAACGCCAACCCTTATGCCGGCTCTTTGAGACCAGCGTGGCCAATACTACCGGAGAGGACGCGTGAGCAAGGCCGCCGCCATACCCGACCAGCACGAACGCGGTCGCGCACTCGACACCACAACGAGCTTCATCGTTCAGGCACCGGCAGGCTCGGGTAAGACTGAACTGCTCGTCCGCCGCTTGCTTGCGCTGCTTGCAGGGGCCGAAGAGCCCGAACGCATCATCGCCATAACATTTACCCGCAAAGCCGCAGGAGAGATGCGCGAGCGCGTATCTCTGGCGCTTCGCGATGCCGCCTCACACAAGACACCGCCCGACGACGCCTACCGGCGCGAGCGCTGGCAACTGGCCCGCCACGCGCTCGAACGCGACCGGGCTCAAGGCTGGCAACTCATCGATAATCCCGGCCGGCTCGAGATAATGACCATCGACAGTCTGTCGGCGGGCCTTGCGCGCGCCGTACCCCTCCTGAGTCGATTCGGCCGTGTTTCGGAGACCATCGACGGGGCAGCGGCCGAACCGCTCTACCGCGAAGCCGTCAGCCGCGCCCTGGCCGCAGCAACGAACGACACCCAACTCGCCCATGCCTTGGCCACGGTGCTTGAGCGTGGAGAGGCAAAGGTCGAACGGCTGGCCGAGCAACTGGTCGAGATGATGGGGCGGCGCGAGCAGTGGACCGGAGAGGCCTTGGAACACCGCCAACAGGATGATGCCGACCTGCGCATGACCGCCGTAGAGCGGGAGTTCGAACGGATAATAGGCGACCATTTGGCCCGTCTTGTGGCCCTTTTACCAAAGGCACTGGCCCGCAACGCCTGTCGCATAGCCGTGGCCACCCGCAGCCGGCTCGACAGCGAAGACAAGGATTGCAAATGGCCGACCTTGGCCGAGCCTAAGATGCTCACGGCGCAGGTCACATCGGTCGGGACCTGGAAAGAACTTCGCGCGCTCCTGCTGACCCAGGACGGGACCCTACGCCGCCGGGTCAACAAATCGGTGGGCGCAGCAGCTGGGTCCGGGGAAGCAGATGCCTACAAAGAACTGCTCTCGGCTGTCGGCGAGATCCCGGAAGCCGACCGTGAGGAACTCGTCCGCCTGCTCGACGCAATGACCGACGACGGTTTTCCGCTTGCGGCCGGCTTCGACCAGGACGGGCGTGCCGGATTGCGAGCGTTCTTCGCTCTGCTCCTTCGCGCCCACACCGAGCTTTGGCAGGTGTTCGCCGAGACCCGCACGGTCGACTTCAGCCAGGTGGCCACGGGCGCCATCGATGCTCTGGGAGACGACAAGGCGCCGAGCGACCTCTTGGAACGGCTCGACCGGCGCATAGACCACATCCTGGTCGACGAGTTTCAAGACACCAACATCGCCCAGTGCGCGCTCTTGCGGCAACTGACCTCGGGTTGGAGCGAGGATGACGGCCGGACCTTGTTCGCGGTCGGAGACCCGATGCAGTCGATCTACCGATTCCGTAAGGCCGAGGTCGGACTCTTCCTTGGCGCGGCCGCGGCCGATGGGGCGGTACTTCCCAACCTTGACACGAAGACCTTGAGACTGGTCACCAACTTCCGTTCCCAGACCAGCATAGTTAACTGGGTCAACGACCACTTCGGTCCGACCATGGGAGACCACGACGAGCTCGAAGCTGGGACCGTGGCCTACGCAGAGTCCAAGCCCGGCCCCGGGGCCGACGATGGCGAGCCGGTAGAGCTCAAGCTCTGGCAACCTAGCGACAGCCATGACGCTGACCATATGGAAGGCGAAGGTCTTGCCGAGCTGATAAGCGAAACGCTCCTGCCCGCCGCTCAAGCACGAGGAGGGCGGGTAGCCTGCCTGGTCCGCCAACGCCGGCACGCCCGCCCCCTGAGGGACGCGCTCACCGGCCGCGGAACCGCTTTCAGTCCGGGCGACACCTACCCGCTCGAGCACCGCCCTCAGGTCCAGGACCTGGCCTCGCTTACCCGCTTCATCGCCCACCCCGGTGACCGGTTGAGCGGACTGGCACTGCTGCACAGCCCACTGGTCGGGCTGTCCACGGCCGACCTTTGCCAGTTGGTCGAAGCCGACGTGGCCGCTGCCGACACCCGCTGGGACCAGACCGATGTTGACGAGGTCCTGGCCGACCACAGCGCCCTGGCACGACTTAACGACAAGAGCCGTGCCTCGGCCGAGCGTGCGCACGGCGTTCTGTCCCACGCGCGCCAACGGCTGGGCAGCCTGCCACTGGCCGGGGTGGTTGAAGCCGCATGGGTAGAACTTGGCGGCCCGACCCTCACCGGCGAGACCGGCCTGCGAGATGCCCGAACCTATCTGACCCTACTCGACGACATCGCCAGCCCCGCCGGGCTCGACCTGTCCGAACTCGACAAGGGACTGGGCCGACTCACCGACCAGCCGGCCACCGACGCGGGGATAGTGTTCATGACAATGCACCGGGCTAAGGGCTTGGAGTTCGATACGGTGGTGTTGCCGGCGCTTGGCAAGACACCACCTTCCGGACGCGCCACCCCGATCGCCTTCGAGACCGACCCGGCAACAGGCAAGATAACCATAGTCGCACCTGAGGGTCCGCGCGGACGCCAAAGCGATGACGCGCGTAAGTTCGCGCTGCTTCGCCGCCGCGAGAGCGAGCGCGAACGCGCCGAGGACCTCCGGCTGCTCTACGTGGCCACGACACGGGCCGAGAAACGTCTGGTCCTTTCGGCCGCTGCGCCCGGTAAGAACGGCCCAGCAAAGCACAGCCTGCTGGCGATGGTCTGGCCCGCACTGACCGAAGGTGAGTTGTCCATACAAGCAGCTTCCCCGGCGACCGGTCCGATATCCTCATCCGTAAACGACCAACGCTTGAAGGCGAAGGCCCAGCTGCCGTCCCCACCGCTCGATGTGAGCCCGATACTGACGCTTAGCCGTCCGTCCGATACTGCCGGCGACCCGATGACAGAACCGACATCGGCCTCGCGCTTGGGACCGGCTGTCGGGACCGTGGTCCACGGATGGCTCGAACGCATCGCCAGCGAAGGACTGGAGGCCTGGCCCGAAAAGCGCGTCCTTTCCGATGCTGACCGGCTGACCCGAGCCTTGCGCCAGAACGGGGTGACCCAAAAGGACCTCGACACAGCCCGCCAACAGACCATTGCCGCCCTTCAGAGTTCTATCGCCGACGAACGCGGACGCTGGATACTAGGCGAGCACGAGGATGCACGATGCGAACTCTCGCTTACCGCCTGCGACGAGCAATCGCTCGAGAGCGCCACGATAGACCGCAGCTTCGTTGATGAGGGCACCCGCTGGGTAATCGACTACAAGACCGAACTGACCGACAGAGGGCCGGCCGACGACGGCAGGACCGAGCACTACCGCGAGCAACTCGAACGCTACGGCCGCCTCATGCGCGGCCTCGATACCGACCGCCCAATCCGGCTGGCGCTCTACTACCCTGCCACCGGAAGCTTCGAGGACTGGCCCTACAACGGCTAACCCCCCCCAACCTCCTCAACCTCAAAGGCCCAGGCGCGCATGTCGGGGGACCAGTGGTCGGCCGTGAAACCGGCCTTTAGCTTTAGCTCGGCCAGAAACCTTTCGGGCTCGGGCAGTCCCTTCCAGACCGACGGTAGGAAACTGGCCTGGCGCTGGCTGTCGCGAATGACCAGGCCGTCGACACCGGGCCTGAGCCCGGCCAGGAGCTTGTCCTGGCTTTCGCAGTGTATCTCGCGAAGCGGTTCCAGGATGCTTATCTCGACCGTCAGTCCGTCGTACTCCTCGCGTTCCAACGGTGGGAAGCGGGTGTCGTGGTAGGCCGCGCTGTACGCGCTCCAGGCAACATCGCTTACCAGCGGGCGGCGGGGGTCAAGGGTCCCGATGCAACCCCTGAGCTGCCCACCCTTCTTAAGCGTGGTGAAGGTCGACCGCTTGGCGCGCAGTTCACGAGGATATTGATAGGGGTCGACCGTCAAGGCCTCATGGCCACCGAGCCCGCGCTCTATAGAGGCCCGGGCCAGCTCCATGAGCACCTCGCCGAACTCTTCGGCGAAACGGACGGGCCGGGGCGGGCCCCAGCGTTCGACAAAGGTCGCCGGTAGCAATGCGACCAACCTGTCGGTCCAGCTGCTCATCCGAACGCGTATGAACCGTAACCGACGACCTCGTCGCGACTGCCGGCCGTGTCGCCCGAGTTACGGACATCAAGAGTGGTACACTCGAGCCCGTGGCGGTCGGCGGCGACCAGCAGACCGCCGACCGGGACCCGCCCGCAGGCCGACTCCGCCATGAGCCCGCTCGGGTCGAGGCGCTCGATGGCGCGGGTGGCGCCGGCGTCCATGCGGCGGGCGGTATCGTAGTCGTAGTAATGGCTAAGGTCCGAACTGATGAGGATGACAGTCTCGGGACCGCCCCACACACGCTCGATGACCTCGTCGACCTCTTCGGCCCCGGCATGGCCGGCGACCAGCGGCACGATGGAGAACCGGCCGAGCACGGTCTGAAGGAAGGGCAGATGGACCTCCAGGCTGTGCTCGAACTCATGGGCGCGGGCCGAGACCGTAACCTGCTCGAGCCCGCGCAGGCTGGCGACCGCAAGCTCGTCGACCGGCACCTGCCCGAGTGGGGTCGAGAACAGCTCGGCCTCGGGCAGGGCCAGGCCCCTGAGGGCCACCCGATGGGCCGGGCCGATGATGACCACCCTTTCTATGGTATCGCGCGCGGGTTCGAGGCGAACGTAGGCCGCTGCCGCCACCGGCCCCGAGTAGACGTAACCGGCATGTGGAACAATGAGCGCCTTTGGGACGGTCGGCGAGTTGGCGAGCCCGCCGGCCTTGCGGGCCTGGTCGAGGTGCTTGCCGACCACGCGGGCAAGCTCACGCTCACCGCGGGGGTAGAAGGTCCCGGCAACGGCCGGCTGGCGGACACTGGCCACCCCAAAGGTATACGACCCGGCCCGGCCGGCTGGCAAGCTGGCGCCCGCGGCCGGGCACAACAAGCCGCTTGACTGGACCCCGCCCGAGGGCCGATGCTCGAGATGTGGAACTTGTAGCCTCCGACCCCTCGGTCCACCCGACCCAACACTGGCACCTGACCGGGGACGGCCGGGTCCAATGCGATGTCTGCCCGCGCCAGTGCCGGCTGGCCGAGGGCCAGCGTGGGCTATGTTTCGTACGCGCGCGCCTGGACGACCGAATCGTTCTTACCACCTACGGCCGCTCGTCGGGCTACTGCGTGGACCCTATAGAGAAGAAGCCTCTCAATCATTTTCTGCCGGGCACCCCGACGCTCAGCTTCGGGACGGCCGGCTGTAACCTGACCTGCCGGTTTTGCCAGAACTGGGACATCTCCAAGTCGCGCCAGACCGACACACTTGCCGACCAGGCCCCGCCCGAGCTTATCGCCCGGGCCGCCCACGGGCTGGGCTGCCGTTCGGTGGCATTTACCTACAACGACCCGGTCATCTTCATGGAATACGCTATCGACACAGCCCGCGCCTGCCGGGCCGAAGGCGTAAAGACGGTAGCGGTAACCGCCGGCTACATCTGCGAAGAGCCACGCCGGGAGCTGTTCGCCGAGATGGACGCGGCCAATGTCGACCTGAAGGCCTTCAGCGAAGAGTTCTACCACAAGACCTGCAGCGGCTCTCTGGCCAATGTCCTCGACACGCTCGTATATATAAAGGAGGAGACCGGGGTCTGGTTGGAGGTCACCACTCTGCTTATTCCCGGAGCCAACGACTCGGAGACCGAACTGGAAAGGGCGGCAGCCTGGTTCGCCGACAAACTCGGCCCAGAGGTGCCCTGGCACTTCACCGCGTTTCACCCCGACTACAAAATGCACGACCGGCCGCCCACCCCGCCTGCCACACTGACGCGCGCACGCATGATAGCCCGCGCAGCAGGGCTTCATTACGTCTACACCGGCAACGTCCACGACGAGAGTGGCGGCTCAACCTACTGCGCGGGCTGCGAGCAGGTGGTCATAGGACGCGACTGGTATGAGTTGACGGCCTACCGGCTCGACCCTGCAGGACGCTGCCAGGACTGCGGCACGCCCTGCCCAGGCATTTTCGATGCCGCCGGCCCAGGCCGCTGGGGCCGACGGCGGCAGGCCGTCCGCCTGGCCGACTTTGCTGCCTAGTCTTCGACCGCGACCGGGAAACGCTCGAAATAAAAGTCGAAACGGCGGCGAAGCTCTTCGGCACTTACCCCAAAGTCACCCTCTAGGTCGTACACCACGCGCCCATGCTTGCCACGTGGGTGGGCCTGGATGAAGTCGGTCATTGCACGCGAGACCTCAGGGCTTAGTTCAAGGTCGGCCTTTTCGTAGATACGTCCCACGGCCCCCATGTCGTCGGCCATGAAACGGTCGAAAGGCACATCGATACTACGGTCTTCTGGGAGCAAGCCGCGGTCGCGCACGCAAGCACGCAAGAGGTGTTCGATACGATCGGTCCAGTACTCAAGAAGCCCCTGGCAATCCACGCTGCGTCGGTTCACACGCTGACCGTAGGCCAGCATGGTAACAGTTGAGCGGATGACCGCGACCGGATCACGGTGGGTCACGACCACCGTAGCATCGGGAAATACCTCCATGAGCACCGGTATCTGTTCTAAGTGCTGTGGGCACTTGAGCACCCAACGGGCCGGACCCGACCGGTCGCGTTCCTGAAGTAGCGCCAGCACACGCTTCATGTAGCGATAATGAGGCATCTGGTCATGAGCGTAGTAGTGGTCGCGCCAACGTGGCGACATCGCCAGCCACTCAAAGTTGTAGGAGGCAAAGTCGGGACCCATCAATTCGAGCTCTTCGTGGATGTGGTCTGGGTTCATCGGATGCATGGCAGCCAGATGCGGGGTCATCTTCTGCATCATCTCCCAACCGTAGGCGCAGCGCTGGTAGCGCGGGTCCTTCTCATCGTCGGTGGCCGGCTCGCCGGGAAGCGGCAGCGGTTCGTATGACTCCCAAAGCGGCAGCGAACGCAGCCGATGGTCGCTGGCCAAGAGGTTGAGCATGTGGGTGGTGCCAGAGCGCGGCAACCCGATCACGATGATGGGCCGGCGCACCTCAGCACCATCGACCTCGGGATCCTTCTTGAAGTGCTCCTCTATGAGCAACCGGCTCGTAGCAAAGGTCACCAGTTTGTTCCTGAGCGACAGCTTGCCGATGCCGGTAAGTTCCGGGTCACCCCCCCACTCTTCGAGCAACAGGTCGAGACGCTCGTGGAAATCGGTCGGACCAAAGTCATCCAAACCAGAACGTTCGCGGGCTTCAGCAAGCACTGACTCCCGACTGAGATCGAGGTTTAGGGTCTTGCCGTAGGCTATGGCGCCCTGCTGCTCGGGACTGAGAACCGGATCGGCCAGGTCGTCTATACGGATGACCTCGGTCATGAGCACCTCGCCTTCGCCGAGTCCGCAGCGGCACGGCCGGCGCGGCGACCGAAGAAAGTGGCATCGGCTATCGAAAGACCGCTCGAATAGCCCTGGGCGGCAATGCCCGAGGTGGTTCGGCCGGCGGCATAGAGCCCGGCTACGGGTAGGCCCTGGCCGGTGAGCACCTCACCGTCGACGCTGGTACGCAGACCGCCCATGGTAAAGACCGTATACAGTGAGTTGTCGGTGGTGTAATCGAGAGCGGCAAAGGGCGGTGTGACAAGAGGCTTGAGGTACGCGGGCTGTTTATTGAAGAGCGGGTCGCGGCCTTCTTCAGCATGACGGTTATAGAAGGACACCGTCCGCTCGAGGCTGCCCGCGACAAAACCGAGCGAACGCTCGAGGCCTCCTATCGTGTCCTCGACCGCGGCAAGTTCGGCCGGTGGGAAGGGCCGCTCGAAGATGTCGTTGTCGACAATGAGAAAGACCTCGCCGGCCTGGTTCATGAGCGCGGCCTCGCCGACCACGGTCTGATATAGGTCCTCGGCAATGAAGCGCTGGCCCTGGCGGTTTACGAAGATGCCCCCGATGAGCTGCTTGGGGACCGTGTAGGGCAAGACCACACAGCCTACGTCCATACGGATGGCCTCGCCTCCTGCGGCCATGCCCATACGGATGCCGCGGCCGTCATCGCCGTCCGAGCCAGCCCGGTACTTGCACTTGGCCAGGCGGGGAGCGTAACGGCGGACCATCTCGCGGTTGTTTATGAAACCTCCGGCCGCAAGCACCACCCCGCCGCGGGCGGCCAGCCGGCGGCGGCTGCCGTCGACCCTGGCCTGAACACCCAGGACACGGCCATCGTCATCAAGGACCAGGCCTTCGACCAGAACGTCGGTAAGGACACGGGTGCCAGAGCTTTCGACCGCCTCGACCAGGCTTCGCATCAACTGGCCACCGGCCTCGATGCCGTCCTGGCGCACGGTGTGCCCACGCGGCGCGGGCCGGGCCAGTTCCAGGTAGGGCCAGGCCTGCTCGCTTCCCGAATAGCTCAGGCAGTCGTCGGTAGGTGTGTATGACCCGTCCCCGTAGAAGGACTCCTTGAAGGGAACGCCTTGGGCGACCAGCCAATCGAAGTGTTCGACCGAAGCGTCTGAGAACAGACGTATCTTGGCCTCGTCGACGCCAGGACCGCAGGAGGCCATGAGATATTTGAACATCTCGGCGGCCGAGTCATCGAAGCCGCAGGCCTTCTGTATGGCCGTGCCGCCGCCGAGATAGATTTGGCCGGTAGAAAGCGCGGTGGTCCCGCCGCCGCCGCTGGCGCGCTCAAGCAAGAGCACATCGGCCCCGGCCGCACGGGCCTCCAAGGCCGCCGAGGCACCGGCCCCGCCGAAACCGACAATGACGACACCGGCCCGGTCGTCCCATCTGTCGTCCGTTGTCGCCAAACCCAGCCGGGAAGGTTCGAATTGGTCGCAAAAACTGTGGAGGCGGGGGGAATCGAACCCCCGTCCGAAAGCACTCCACAAGAACCTCTACATGCTTATCGTGCGTACTATTCTTGCCATGGAACGCTCCCGCACGAGGGATCGTCCCGGGCCAGACGCCCTAAGTCTCGGTCGGGAGCCGGGCGACGGCTCTCCCTCCCCAGTCCGCTAGTACTCGCCCCGTTCCGGCCCGCGGACACTGCCGGGCGGGACGCTCACGGCAGTTTAGGCCGCGAGAGCGTATTCAGAATTATCTGCAGTTAGTTTGCAGTCTGCCGGATTAACGAGTCAGCAGAGCTCGGCATGCAATCCTTGCTTCATCACCTCCGTCGAACCCGGTTCGCCCCCAGGTCGTAACCCCTCAGAATATAAGCGTAGATGCTGGGCTCGACAAGCCCCTATAGGGGTGGCCCCGGGAGAGCCCCCTCCCTGCCCGGGCTTACGCGGCGCGTTATGCCGGCCTCCAGCCCTGCTCAACAAACGGCTGTAGGTATTTCCCCCAACGCCAAGCGGGCGGTTGCGGTACGATTCTCCTAGACGAGGGAAGGGACAGCAGCTAGAAAAGAATGGGGCCTTACCCCGACAAAGGAGTCGTCGTTATGGAGAGGAACAGCAGCACCCTCAGGGTCTTCACACCACTTGCCCTCTTGCTCGCACTGGCGGCCGCACCGCTGAGCTCCCCAACGGCGGCCCTTGCCGCCACCTGCGGCGATAGTGTCGTCGAGGGTGACGAGGAATGCGAAGCCGATTCTACCAGCGCCTGTAGCGTAGGGCAGTGTAGCGGCGGTACGAACAACAAGGGCATATGCTCGTCGGACACCGATTGCCCGAGCAGTAGTTGCGTCATGCTGTGCAACTCGGACTGCAGCTGCGTGGCTCCCGGTTGCGGTGATGTGAACGGAGACGGCGATTTCAAGGTCACCGACGCCCTGATGACGCTCAAGAGCGCCGTCAAGATCGGCAAGTGCATCGGCGGTACCAGCGACGGCAGCAGCTGCACCACAGGCTCGTCTAGCGGCTGCCCGAGCGGCGTGTGTAGCAGCCTCTGCCAAGACATCCGCTGCGACGTTGACGGCACCAAGACAAGCTCCAGCACCAGCTCTACCTATGTAAAGACCACCGACGCATTGTTCCTGCTCAAGAAGGCCGTCGGCATCAGCGTCGACCTGACCTGCCCCGGTGTAGAGATAGCCGACGTTACCGACCTTCCCTCGGCCACCGACCCGGTGACCAGCGAAGGTCTCGACCTCAACCAGACCCTGCAAAGCGCCTTGTCCGCACGTGAGAGCGACACTTCCACGACCGCGACCAAGATCGATCTTTCAGCCAACGCCAGTTTCTTCGAGGGGATCGCTGGGGACTCTCACAAGGACGTCAGCATTGGCGCCTGCGAAACTGTCAATCGCTACCGCAACGCGCTGGAGTGGGCCGCCGAGGGGGACAAGGTCCTCTGCTATTTATCAAACATCGTAGGCACGCAGGCGCCCAGAGCCTGCTCCAGTGCCGGGACAACTTGCACCTCAGACTCCGACTGCACGGGAACCGATGAGACCTGCGACCCCACAGTCGATATATACGACGGGAGCGCACACATCATCGACCTCGCCCTGGAACATCCAGGGTTCTGCGCTGGCCTAGCCATGATGTTCGACGTCGATGAGATCGACACGCTCGACATCGATGCGACCTGCCGTGCGGACTCGGACTGCGGCAGCCGTTGCTCTGACAACGGAGCCACGTGTACAGACGACTCCGGATGCAATACGGGAGCAACCTGCACCACCACCTCCCCCTGCATCAGCTTCGACCAGGAGTCTGGCGCCGACAACATAAGGGTCAGGATCCAGGCCGAGCGTGCCGGTGGCAGCACCGGAGACACCCTCTCCTCGTTCGCGATGCAAGCCTGCGAGGATATCGACGGCGGAACATACTCGGTCCCGCTCATCGTATACGACGAGGTCACTCTCGGTTCTTTACAACTGGGGGTCGACTATAGCAGCGCCACTGGCTCCTTCGATGGCGAGGGATCGGGGGTCGAGTGCGAAATACCGGCCACACTTACCGCCGGTGGCACCATATTCATCGGCAACGACAGTGACTCGGATCAGCAACTCTCC
>JAYGCK010000001.1:0-48094 GCA_046583395.1 Deltaproteobacteria bacterium | reverse complement strand
ATGCGCTGGCCGCGGCAGCCGCGGCCAGCGCCACCGGTATCTCGACGCACGACATCGTCGATGGCCTGGGTTCCTGCGCTCCGGTACCGGGGCGGCTCGAACGCGTCGGCGGGACCGAGCCTCGTGTCATCGTCGATTATGCCCACACGCCCGACGCGCTGGACAAGACGCTGGGTTCCCTGCGCTCGGCCACCGAGGGGCGTATCATCGTGGTCTTTGGTTGTGGCGGTGATCGTGATCGCGGGAAACGCTCCGAGATGGGTGCGGTGGCCGATGCCTTGTCGGATGTTACGGTCCTGACCTCGGACAACCCTCGCAGTGAGGACCCCGATACGATAATCGGTGATATCGAGGCCGGGTTGGCGACCAAGCCGCGCCTATCGACCGAAGAACTGTCTGGGCCGGCCGGGACCGGCTACATGGTCGAACCCGACCGGCGTCGGGCGATAACGGCGGCCTTGGCCGTGGCCGGACCCGGCGACCTGGTGGTGGTGGCGGGCAAAGGGCACGAGGACTACCAAGAACTTGGCGCCGGCTACCGGGTCCCCTTCGACGACAGGGCCGTCATAGAAGAGTTGGTGGGGTCGGCGCCGCGCCGGGAACGCCCATGACCCTGGCCGACCTGGTCGAGGCCACCGGCGGGAGGGTCGATGGGGGAGACCTCTCCATCCCCATTGAGGGTCTATCGACCGACAGCCGCTTGCTGACCCCCGGCCAGGCTTTCGTCGCTCTGGCCGGACCCCACCATGACGGGCACGACCACCTTGCTGATGCCGCCAGTCGCGGTGCCAGCGCCTTGGTCTGTCAGGCGGGGCGTGGCAAGCGCGAACCCGGAGCGGTTCACCTCGAGGTCGGTGACACACTTTACGCGCTAGGAGAGATAGCCCGCTGGCATCGCAGCCGCTTCGACTGCCCCCTGGTCGCTATCACCGGGTCGAACGGCAAGACCACCACCAAAGAGATGCTTCGGTCCGTTCTGGCGCTCCACCATGGGCCGGAGGCCGTGCTGGCCAACGAGGGCAACCTCAACAACCTGATAGGCTTGCCACTCAGTTTGATGGGACTGGCCGAGCGCCACCGCGTGGCCGTCTTGGAGATGGGAACCAACGCTCCAGGCGAAATCACGCGCCTGGCCGAGATAGCCTCGCCGACCCACGCGCTAATCACCTCTATCGGACCGGCGCATCTCGAAGGGCTCGGGTCCATAGACGGTGTGGCCGTGGCCAAAGGGGAACTGTTCCGGGGCCTTTCGGATGCCGGAACATGCCTGGTGAACACCGATGACGAGCGCATAGCCGAGCAGGCCGCCCTCGCAGCGCGCACCCGTTTTGACTACGGCCGCGGCGGCCGGGTGTGGGCCGGGGAGGTCTATGCGGGGCGTGTCGGGTCGCTCGAATTCACCTTGAGCACGGGCGACGGGGCCGTCCGGGTGGTGCTCGGCTTCGGCGGCCGCCACAATGTCACCAACGCAGTGGCAGCCGCAGCCGCCGGTCTTGCGCTGGGCGTCGACCTCGAGACGGTGGTCGAAGGCCTGGCCTCCTGCCGGCCGCCGCCGATGCGTGCTGGGGCCGAGCGTCTGGCCAACGGAGTGACCCTGATAAACGACTGCTACAACGCCAACCCCGCATCACTGGAGGCAGCCTTGGACCTGCTCGAAGAGGCTGCACCGGGCAGGCGCATCGTGGTGCTCGGGGATATGCTCGAACTCGGTCCCGAGACCGAGCGCTTGCACGAGAACGCGGGCAAGCAGGCGGCCCGGCTCGGACCATCACTTGTTTGCGCCGTTGGCGAGCAGGCCGCGGCGGTCTGCCGGGGCGCGCGGTCGGCGGGCCTCGGGCCACAAGAGGCGGTGGCGGCCTCCGACCGGGCCGAGGCCGCCGAGGCCGTGGCCGCGGTGTGGCGCAGCGGAGACACCGTGCTGGTCAAAGGCTCTCGCGCTGCGCGAATGGAGGAGGTCGTGTCCCTGCTCTGCGGGAAGGCCCAAGCGTAGATGCTCTATCACCTGCTAACCCCGCTGGCCGCCGACTACGGCTTCCTCAACGTGGTCCGCTACATCACCTTCCGATCTCTGGTGGCGGCGATGTTGGCGCTCCTCATTTCTTTCCTGTTCGGACCCCGCCTGATCAGGGTGCTGCGTGCGGGACGTATCGGCCAACAGGTAAGCCAGTACGCCCCCGACGGCCATGCCGCCAAACAAGGCACTCCGACCATGGGCGGCGTATTGGTAATCTCCTCGCTCTTGCTCGCGGTCCTGCTGTTGGCCGATCTGACCAACGTCTACATCCTGATTACACTGTCGGTAGTGGCGTCCTTCGGCGCTCTCGGCGGGTTCGACGACTATCTCAAGGTCAGCCGTGGGAACAATGAAGGGCTGTCGGCCTCTTCCAAGTTTGCCGCTCAGGTGTTGATTGCCACGGCTGCGATGACCGTGCTCTACCTGCGGCCCGAGTTCGACAGCCGCCTGTCGGTGCCCTTTTTCAAGAACTTCCACCCCGACCTCGGGTGGGCCTACATTCCCTTCGCTGTGCTGGTCATCGTCGGGACCTCGAACGCGGTGAACCTGACCGACGGTTTGGATGGGCTGGCCATCGGTCCCATCATGACCACCGCGGCCACCTATGCGCTGTTCGCTTACTGTGCCGGTCATGCCAAGATCGCCGAGTATCTTTTCATCACCCCTGTGCCCGGTGCCGGCGAGTTGGCGGTGGTGTGCTCTGCCATCGCTGCTGCCAGCCTCGGCTTTCTGTGGTTCAATTCCTATCCCGCCAGTGTGTTCCTCGGTGATGTAGGCTCGCTCTCCCTCGGGGCGGCCTTGGGTACCGTCGCGGTCATTTCCAAGAACGAAATCGTGTTGCTCTTGGCCGGCGGCGTTTTTGTCGTCGAGGCCTTATCGGTCATCATCCAGGTCGCCTCGATGCGGCTGCGTGGCAAGCGGGTCTTCCGTATGGCCCCAATCCACCATCACTTCGAGATGGCCGGCTGGCCCGAGCCTCTCATCATCGTGCGTTTTTGGATTGTTTCGGTGATTTGCGCCCTAGCTGCCCTGGCCACCCTCAGGCTCCGATGAGCCGCGCTCTTGTGCCCGGTTCGGCCCTGGTCGTCGGGTTGGGGCAAAGCGGCGTTGCCGTGGCCGCCATGTTGTCGGAGCGTGGGACCAACGTGGCCGTAACCGACGATGACGGAGCCAGGCTCGACGCGTACACGGGTGCCGCCGCCGCGCTCGACCGCGACACCGCAACGGCCAGGCTCGGCGACTTCGATACGGTCGTGGTGAGTCCGGGCGTCGCGTGTACCGACCCGTTGTTGGTCGCTGCTGCCGGCGCCGGTCTCCAGGTGATATCCGAGTTCGCTCTAGCCGCCCGCTTTGTCGAGGTGCCGTTAATCGCGATAACCGGCACCAACGGTAAGAGCACAACGGTCTCTCTGTTAGCCCGAATGCTCGAGGAAGCAGGTCGCACCGCGCTGGCTGCGGGCAACATCGGGCGCCCGCTCAGCTCGGTGGCCGGTCTGGAGGCAGACCATATCGTGGCCGAGGTATCGAGCTTTCAGCTCGAATGGCCCGGCGACCTCAGTCCCGACGTGGTCTGTCTGCTCAACATCGGTTCGGACCACCTTGACCGCCACCGCGATCTGGCCACCTACCGCCGGACCAAGCTCGACCTGTTCCGTGGTCCGCGGCCTCCACGGCTGGCGGTAATCGCAGAAACGGCTGGCGACGACATCGTTTCGGCCGCCGAGGCCTCGGGCGCCGAACTGTGGCGTTTCGGCCGAACGGGTGCGGCCGGTGCGTCGGCTGTGCTGGCCGATATCGACAAGCGCCGCTTGTGTCCGTCCAGGGGCGCACCAATCGAACTTTCCGGTCCCTGGCCGCGCGCGGCCCACGACCTCGATAATGCCGCCGCCGCCGCTGCCATCGCCCTTGCCCTCGGTGTTTCCCAACAGGCGGTCGCCCAGGGCTGCGAGCGTTTCGAGCCCCTAGAGCACCGTCTGGCCTTGGTCGTGCGCGCGGGGGGCCTGTCGTTCTGGGACGATTCCAAGGCTACCAACCCGGACGCGGCCTTGGCCAGTGTCGAGGCCTTCGAGGGGCCGGTGGTGCTCCTGGTCGGGGGCGACGACAAAGGCGCCGACCTCTCGCCGCTGGCCACGGCGGCGGCTAGAATCAAGGGGGCGGTGGCCTTCGGCGCGGCGCGTGAGCGCCTAGAGGCGGTTCTCGGCGGGGGTTCGAACTTTTACCGGGTCGAGACCCTTGAAAACGCCTTCGAGCGGGCCGTAGAGATGGCCGAGGCGGGCGATTCGGTATTGCTGGCGCCGGCCTGTTCGAGCTTGGACCAGTTCGTGGATTACGCCGAGCGCGGGCGCCGGTTTGCCGAGCTGGCCGCAAAGTGGGCGGAGAGCGAAGTTTGAGGAAGCAGGACACGGAAAGACTGCGAGTACGGGCATCGGACAGGTCCGACCCCTGGATCTTTGGCGCGGTCTGCCTGCTGGTGCTGACCGGTTTCGTCTTCGTGCTGGATACCACCTACTTCTATTCACAAAGGGAGTACGGCGACGCCTACTGGATGGTGGTAAAGCACGGCATTTCGGTGGTTCTCGGTGCTATCTTGATGTGGGGCCTTTCGCGGATACCCACCGACCGGCTCGAGGCGGTCTCGGGCCGGCTTTTCCTCTTCGCTACCGCCCTGTTGGTGCTGCCGATGGTTCCCGGGCTCGGTAGCTGCGCCAACGGAGCTTGCCGGTGGGTGGACCTCGGGCCTTTCAACCTTCAGCCCGCCGAAGCCCTAAAGCTCGCTTTCGTCATCTACTTGGCCTCGGCGCTTTCTCGCAAGAGCGACCGCCTGGCCGACTTTCGTTACGGGGTGCTGCCCACTCTTGCGGTCATGCTGCCGGCCGGCCTCCTGTTGTTGTTACAGCCCGACTTCGGGACCGCAGTTCTCGTTGCCGTTCTTGGGGTTGCCCTGATGTTCCTAGCCGGCGTTCCGCTTAGGCAGTTGGCCCTGCTTGCTCTTCCGCTGTTTGCCGCTATGGCCGTCCTGATCAATGAGGCCCCATACCGCCTCAAGCGTTTTCTGTGCTTTCTTGATACTGCGGCCGACCCAAAGGGTGCCTGCTATCAGCTCATACAGTCGTTCCGGACCTTCGGTTCGGGCCAGCTCACCGGCACCGGCATCGGTTCTTCACGCATGAAGACCGGTCTATTGCCCGAGGCCCATACCGACTTCATTTTTTCTGTCGTCGGTGAGGAAGCCGGGGTGCTCGGTGCTTGTCTGGTGTTGCTCTGTTTCTGTGTGTTGGCCTACAGGGGGTTTCGGGTGGCCCACCGTCACCCCGACAGCTTTGGACAAATGCTGGCGGCCGGCATCACCTTGGCGCTGGTCTCACAGGCCTTGATCAATATCGGTGTGGTGCTCGGGCTGTTGCCGACCAAGGGCCTGGCCCTTCCTTTCATGTCATACGGAGGCTCTTCGATGATGGTCTCGCTGGCCTGCGTGGGCGTGCTGATGTCCTTGTCCCGGGAGTTACGCGAACGGTGAGGATGGCCCTGGCCGGCGGGGGGACCGGCGGGCATCTGTTCCCCGGACTGGCGCTGGCACGGCATGCGGCAACCGAAGGCATGGTCTCTTCGGTGCTCTTCTTCGGTGCCGAACGCGGCATCGAGGCTACCCTGGTTCCCGAGCATGGTTTCGAGGTCTTTGCGCAACCGCTCACCCCGGTCCGCGGTCGCGGTCCGGCCGATGCACTGGTGGCGTTGGTCAGACTGGCCGGTGCGGCCTGGGTGGTTCGCGGTGAGCTAAAGCGCCGCCGCATAGACGTCATGGTCGGGCTGGGCGGTTATGCCTCGGTCGCCGGCACCATGGGCGCGGTAATGGCCTCGGTTCCCCTTGTGCTTCTCGAACAGAACCGAAGGCCTGGAATGGCCAACCGTTTGCTGGCCATGGCCTCGGCCGCCGTCTGCACCAGCTTCGAGGAGACCGCCGACCATTTCCCGCTCGGGCGTTGCCGGCTTACCGGCAACCCAGTGCGCGAGGAACTCGAAGACCGTGGGCCGGCCGCCGCTGGCGACACCCTCCTCGTGTTCGGCGGGAGCGCGGGCGCGGCCAGCCTCAACAGCGTTGTCACGGCTACGCTCGGGCGTCTCAAGGGGCGGGTCGAGCTGCCGCCGGTGTTGCACCAGACCGGCGAGCAGGATGTCGCACGCGTGGCCGAGTCCTATCGCCAGGCCGGGGTCGAAGCCGAGGTCGTGCCTTTCATAGACGATATGGCCGCGGCCTACCGGCGTGCGCGGCTTGCCGTGTGCCGGGCCGGGGCCACAACGGTCGCCGAACTGTGCGTTACCCGGACTCCGGCCCTGTTGGTTCCATACCCGTACTCGACCGGTGATCACCAAACCGAGAACGCATTGGCATTGGCCGAGCGCGGGGCGGCGGTCATGGTCCGCGACGACGAGCGGCTCGGCCCGGAGCTGGAACGTAATCTGGAACGGTTGCTCGACGACCCCGACCGGCTAGACTCCATGGCCCGAGCCGCGGGAGAATTGGCCCGTCCGGGTGCGGTCGCTCAGGTGATGGAGGTCGTACACGGCGTGCTTGGGGCCGGCTGATGTTCCAGAGCCCATTGGCAAGATACGCCTGGCCCGATCTCGACATCGGGCCTCAGGACGACAATCCGGCCGTCGAGCCCGGACGTGTCCATCTGGTCGGTATCGGTGGCATAGGGATGAGCGGAATCGCCGAGGTGCTGCTCACTCTCGGCTACCGGATAAGCGGCTCCGACCTGCACCAGAGCGATACTACACGGCGACTGGCGGCCTTTGGTGCGGATATCGTCTACGGCCATGATGCCGCGACCATAGACCGGGATATCGACGCCGTGGTCGTGTCGTCGGCCATCAGCGGCAGCAACGCCGAGGTAGCTGAGGCCAGGCGTCTAATGGTCCCGGTTATCTCGCGGGCTGAGATGCTCGCCGAGCTGATGCGGGCCAAATGTGGAGTGGCCGTGGCCGGCGCCCACGGCAAGACCACGACCACCTCGCTGGTGGCATCGGTGCTGGCCGAGGGTGGTTTCGACCCGACGATGGTCGTCGGTGGCCGCCTGCGTTCGCTCGGGGGCACCAACGCCCGGCTCGGGGACTCCCGCTATATGGTCGCAGAGGCCGATGAGAGCGATGGAAGCTTTTTGTTGCTCAAACCGACGGTTGCCGTGGTCACCAATATCGACCGCGAGCATATGGACCACTACGGGACCATGGACGCGCTCAGGCAGGCCTACGTCGACTATATCAACAGTATCCCTTTCTTCGGGCGTGCCGTGCTGTGCATCGATTGCGAGGAAGTTGCCGGCTTGCTTGAGCGTTTAAAGAAACGTTACGTCTGTTACGGGACCAGTGATGTCGCCGACCTTCGTGCCGTCGACATTCGGCCCGAGGGTCTGTCGGTATCCTTCGAGGTGGTTTGGCGCGGCGTAGCCCTTGGGCGTGCCCGGGTGGCCATGCCCGGCCACCACGCCGTGCTCAATGCCCTTGCCGCTCTCGCGGTCGGTCTCGAGTTCGGCATGACGTTTGAGGACTGCAGGGAGGGCCTCGAGCATTTTGGCGGTATCCTGCGGCGCTTCGAGCTAAAGGGTGAGGCCGCCGGCGTTACGGTCATCGACGATTACGGACATCACCCGACCGAGATACGCGCAACCCTGGCAGCCGCTCGGGCGGCCTATCCCGGCCGCCGCCTGGTCGCCTTGTTCCAGCCCCACCGTTACACCCGCACCGCCGATCTCTTCGATGAGTTCGTGCGCTGTTTTGATGATGCCGACGAGGTTCTTGTCACCGACATCTACGCGGCCGGGGAGAGCGCGGGTACCGGGCCCGACGGTGCCGCTCTGGCCGCCGCTATCGCTGCCGGCCACCGGGGTACGGTGGGCCATCTCGACAGCCGGGAGCAGTCGCTTGCCGGGCGCGTCGCCAGCCGTCTCGGCGCCGGAGACCTGCTCGTCACCTTGGGGGCGGGCGATATAACCCGCTCGGGTCCCGAGATACTCGCGCTCCTAGAAGGCTGAGCCGGTGACGGGGTTGCCCGTGGCCGAGCTTGAGCGTTGCGTCCTGGCCATGAACGCCGAGGGGCTGGCCAGCGGCAAGTCGCTTGCGGCCTATACGAGTTTCCGCATCGGTGGGCCCGCCGACCTGTTCCTCGACCCCCCTTCGGAGGAAGTGCTCTCGGCCGCCCTTGCCGACGCGGCCCGTCTGGAGGTTCCGGTCACCTTTCTGGGCGGCGGGACCAACGTGCTCGTCGCCGACCGCGGGGTACGAGGGCTTGTGGTGCGGCTGGGCAAGGCCTTCCAGTGGGCCGATTGGACCGATAGTGGCCAAGACCGGGTCGTGGTCGAGGCCGGCGCGGCCCTACGCCTGGCCCGTTTGGTCAGGAGCAGCGTCGAGAAGGGGCTGGGCGGTCTCGAGTTCGCGGCCGGGATTCCGGGTTCGGTGGGGGGCGGCACGCTTATGAACGCGGGTGCGTTCGGGGGTGAGATAGGGAATGCGATAACCGGCGCCCGGGCGGTCACCAAGAGCGGCGAGATTGTCGAGATTGGCCGCTCTGAGCTGTCTTTTTCGTACCGTAAATTGGCGCTCAAGGCCGATGTCATGATAATCTCAGTGCGATTCTCTCTCCTGCGCGAGTCGGTGGGGAGTTTGAGGAGGAGGATGGCCGCTGTGCAGGAAAAGCGCAGGCGTAAGCAACCGGCAGGCTTGCCAAATGCCGGTTCTGTGTTCAAGAACCCGAACGGCGAGTTCGCCGGACGGTTGATTGAGGCGGCGGGCCTCAAGGGCAGGACCTTGGGAAAGGCCAGCGTTTCGCCCGATCATGGCAACTTCATCGTCAATCTCGGTGGCGCATGCGCCACCGAGGTGCGTGACCTGATGGGAGTGGTGCAGGAAGAGGTGTGGGAGCGGAGCGGGGTCTGGCTCGAGCCGGAACTTCGGCTCATCGGGGATTGGGATGAGGTGGCGGGCAAGCCCTAGGCTAAGACGTTTTATTAGTGTTTCCCGCGGCCTCGGGCGGCCCGTCTTGCTGTCCGCCGTGGCCGTGGCCCTTGTTGCGTGCTCGGGTTACGCGGTCTCCCACCATATCGGCCCCCGGCTCAGCGCGCATAGCTATTTCGTGGTCCGCGAGGTCCGACTCAGTGCCGACACGCCTCATGTCGAGGCCGCCGAGCTAGCTATCCGGGCCGGCATCTATCAGGGCACGAGTATATGGGAGGTCGATGTTGCGGCCGCCGAACGTGCTATTGCGCGGCTCGATTGGGTCAAGACCGTACGGGTGGTGCGCCGTTTTCCCGACACTGTTCGCATACATATAGAGGAACGACGGCCCTTGGCCATTACCCGGCTTGTGGCCGACCCGCACCTGGTCGCGGAGGACGGTGCACTCTACGCTTTGCCGGCCGGTGTGCCGCTCCCCGATCTTCCCTGGGTCACCGGCTGGCAGAGCGTGGCCTCGCGCGGGGCGCGGGCCTCACTGATTCGTCGCGCTGTGTCCCTGGCCGACGAGGCCAAGCGCGTCGGGATTGGCCTTTCCCAGATCGATTGCGAGGCTGATGGCAGCATGACCGCCTACCTCGAGGCGCCCAAGGTTCCGGTTATCCTCGGACGGGGTTTCACGCCGGCCGAATCCTTGGCCAGGTTGGTCCTGCTTCTCGAACACCTGACCGATGGCCAGCGCGACTCTGCTCAGCAAATAGACCTTTCCTTCGACCGCCGTGCGATTGTCGCTACCGGGGGTGGCCGCGACGCCGAGCATTGGGTCCGCAGCAAGCGGTGGGAGCCAGGACGTGGCTAACCGTTACCGGATCGTGGCCGGGCTCGATATCGGCACCCAAAAAATAGCTCTCGTTGTGGGCGAACGCCGTTTGGTCGGCCTCGAGGTGCTGGGCATCGGCACCGCGCCGTCCCGCGGGGTCAGGGATGGACGCATATGCGATGTCGAGGCCACCACCAAATCGATTTCTGTCGCCTTGAGCGAGGCTGAACTCATGGCCGGGTGCCAGATCAACGAGGTCTGGGTGTCGGTCTCGGGCGACCACGTTCGCGGTAGCAACAGCCACGGGGTGGTGGGCATAGACAACGGCGAGGTGTCCGGGCGGGCCGTACGCAAGGTGCGCGCGGCTGCCCAAGCGGTTCCGCTTCCACCCGACCACCGGGTCCTGCATGTGCTACCGCGCGACTACGTCGTAGACACCCAGGACGGGATTCAGGACCCGGTCGGCATGAGCGGGGTACGCCTCGAGGTCAACCTTCATCTGATATCAATCTCCGAATCGGTGCTCGGCAACCTTCGCAAGTGTTGCCACAAGGCGGGCTTGAGCGTCAGCGGTGTGGTTGCCTCATCGCTGGTCTCGGCCGAGGCGGTGCTTGAGCCCGAGGAGAAGGACCTGGGCGTGGTGTTGGTCGATTTCGGGGCCGGCACACTCGATGTGGCCATCTATAACGAAGGCGCGCTCGTGCATTCGGCTGTGTTGACCTGTGCGGGGGACCGGGTGACCAAGGACCTCTCGCGTTGCCTGGAGACCACCGGGCGGGATGCCGAGGCCATAAAGCAACAGCACGGCTGCGCCCTTGCCAGCCTTGTGGAGCGCAACGTCGGTGTCGAGGTCGCCGGGGTCGGGGGACGTGAGCCCCGGATTGTCAGCCGCAGGCTGGTGGCCGAAATCATCGAAGCCCGGATGGAGGAGATTTTCGAGAACATACTCGAGGTAATCATACGTTCGGGTTACGGCGAGACGATAAGCTCGGGTGTCGTTCTGACCGGTGGGGCCACCATGATGCAGGGTGTGTCAGATGTTGCCGCCGGCATCATCGATTTGCCGGTACGTGTTGGGGAGCCGGTATCAATCTCGGGGCTCACCGACGAGATTAGTGACCCGTCCTGGGCCACCGCGGTCGGTCTGACCATGGGGCTCGGGGCGACCGATCTTGCCGAGGAACCGCCGACGGGGGTGGCCGAGCGTTTGCTCCCGGAATGGGTGCGTAAACGCATGAAAGAGTTTTTCTAAATGTCGCATTCACCCGGATGAGCAGGTAATCTGATGATTCGTGGTGCTTGTTGAGGAGGTGTGGAGATGATCGAGTTGAGTGAGCAGGACAAGCAGGGCGCTCGTATAGCAGTGATGGGCGTCGGTGGCGGTGGCGGTAACGCTGTTGGTACCATGATTCGGGCGGGCCTGAACGGTGTCGATTTCGTGGCCACCAACACTGACGCCCAAGCCTTGGGCGTCAACGATGCCGCGGTCAAGATACAGCTCGGCATCCAGCTGACCAAGGGCCTCGGGGCCGGGGCCAATCCCGAGATAGGGCGCAAGGCCGCTCTCGAGCAAGAGGATTTGTTGCGCGAGGAGCTTGTCGGCTCCGACATGGTGTTTGTGACCGCCGGCATGGGCGGTGGGACCGGTACCGGCGGTGCGCCGGTCATCGCGAGGTTGGCCAAGGACCTTGGCGCTCTTACCGTTGGGGTCGTCACCAAGCCCTTCTCTTTTGAAGGCAAAAAGCGTTGCCGTGTGGCTGACGAGGGTATCCGCGAACTACGCGCCTCGGTCGACACGCTTATCGTCATCCCCAACCAGCGCCTTATCGAGGTGTCGGGCCGTACGACCACGGCGATGCAGGCCTTTGAAGCGGCCGACGATGTCTTGCTCCAGGCCGTTCGCGGTATCTCACAAATCATCACCGAGCCGGGTCTGATCAACGTCGACTTTGCCGACGTTCGCACGATCATGTCGGAGATGGGCATGGCGATGATGGGCGCTGGGGAAGGCAAGGGCGACAGCAAGGCTGTCGACGCCGCCACTGCCGCAATCTCAAGCCCGTTGCTCGAAGATGTGTCCATCGGCGGCGCACGCGGTGTGCTGGTGAACATAACCGCGTCGGAGGACTTCGGCATCCAGGAGATGAACGACGCTATCGCGCTCATCCAGGACGAAGCCCACGAGGACGCCAACATCATCTTCGGACTGGTGCACGACGACGGCCTCAAGGACGCGGTCCGCATAACCGTGATAGCGACTGGGTTCGGCGACCGTGTGTCGGCCCCCGACCCACGCGCGTACCGCGGTGACGGAGAGACAGCACGCTCGCGAGGCCCCGAGCTGATGGGTCCAGACGACGAAGAAGGCCGATACTCGAAGGAGTATGATACCGTGCAACCGCCGGCCGAGAACGAACCCAAGTTTGGCTTTGAGAACGGCGGTGGCGACTCGGGCCCTTCGATCGATATACCGGCCTACGTCCGGCGTTGGCGCGAACGGGCACGCCTTCGTTCTTAATCCCGTCCGCCTTACCCTAAGCGCGCGGCGCGACTATAGTGTCGTGCTCGCGCGCGATGGGACCGTCTGAAGAACAACTGCTTTTCCGGCCCAATACCGAGGGCCAGATTTCGGTCTGTCTGGCCTACCCCAACAGCTACCCGGTCGCCATGGGCAACCTCGGCTACCAGGCCGTGTACCGCATACTGGCCACCACGCCGGGGGTTGTTTGTGAACGGCTCTGCCTGCCCGAGGACGGGAGCAGTGGCCGGACGCTGGAGAGCGGCCGCTGGCCGGGCGATTTCGACCTTATCGCGTTCTCGGTCTCCTTCGAGAGCGACTATCCGAACATCGTCCGGATGCTTTCGGCCGCGGGCGTGCCCGCCCGGCGCCGGGACCGGGATGCCGATGGCAACAGGGATTGGCCCCTGGTCATAGGTGGCGGTCCGGCCGTCTTTCTCAACCCCGAACCCATCGCCGCGTTCTTTGATCTGTTTCTCGTAGGCGAGGCCGAGGAGATGTTGCCCGAGGCCTTTGCCGGCGCCCGCGGGTGGTCGGGCCGGGAAAGGACCGAAGTGCTCGACCAACTCTCGTCGGTGGCCGGCGCCTACCGGCCCGGCCTTTACCAGGCCGACTACGGGGCCAACGGAGAACTGGTCTCCTTCGAACCGCAGCAGGGCGCCACCGCCACAGTTACACGCCGTTACCTGAGCGACCTCGACCGTTACCCGACGACCACCACCGTGGTCGCGCCCGGTGCGGTCTTCGGCGACCAGTTCATGGTCGAGGCCAGTCGTGGGTGTGAGTGGGGCTGCCGGTTTTGCGCAGCCGGCTTCATGTACCGGCCGGTCAGGCATCGTAGCGCAGACGGTGTTGCCGCTGACGCGCTGGCCGGACTAGAGCGGGCCCCGACGATCGGGCTGGTCGGGGCCGAGATGGCTAGCCACCCGGGCCTGGCCGGAACCTGCGAAAAGGTCGCCGATGCCGGTGGCCGTGTCTCTCCCTCTTCGCTCAAGGCCGACGTAATCAGCCCGCGCCTGGCCAGAGCGCTGGCGCGAGGGCGAACCCGTTCGGTCACGATCGCTCCCGAGGCCGGCAGTGAGCGTATGCGCCGGGTAATCAACAAGAATCTCGACGAGGACGAGATAATGCGCGCGACCGATCTTCTGGTCGGTGACGGTGTCGAATCGCTCAAACTGTACTTCATGTGCGGGTTGCCAACCGAGACCGATGAAGACCTTGACGGAATAGCCGGGCTGACCGCCCGTATACGCGACCGTGTGGTTGCCGGGGGCCGGAGCCGCGGGAGGGTGGGGCGAATCAAGGTCTCCATCAACCCCTTCGTTCCCAAACCGTGGACCCCGTTCCAGTGGGACCCGATGGTGGAGGTGGCCGAGCTGCAGAAACGCATGGCCGGGCTGCGGCGTTCGCTCGGACGTATTCCGAACGTACAGATGGAGACCGAATCGCCGCGCGAGGCTTACCTGCAGGCGCTGTTCTCGCGCGGCGACCGGCGGGTCGCCTCGGTAGTCGAGGCCCTGGCCACATCCGAGAGCTGGTGGCAGGACATAAGCGCGATGCGCCGTGGTGAACATCCGACCGTGCAGCTCGACCTGGACCGTTATGTGACCGGCTCATACGAGCACACCAGCCTCTTGCCGTGGGACTTCATCGACCATCATATAGAGCGCGATTATCTCTGGCTGGAGAGAAGGCGGGCCTTTGCCGAACGCGAGACCGAACCGTGTGACGTGGCGACCTGCCACAGTTGCGGAGCCTGTTGATGGCCATCGTCGGAATCGGTAGCGATTTGGTGGAAATTGCGCGGGTGACCGAGGCGGTGGCTGCCGGAGAGCGCGGGCGCCGGTTCGTGGCCCGGGTGTTTACCGACCAGGAGCGTGAGTTCTGTGAATCCCGCGCGGCCGGACGGGACCGCTCCTACGCTGCACGCTTTGCCGCCAAGGAGGCGGTGATGAAGGCACTAGGACGGTCCGGGCCTTGGGGCTTTCCCTGGCGGGAAATCGAAGTGGTCGGCGGTGGTAGGTCGGCTCCCTCGCTTAGATTGCACGGACGCACGCGCCGTCGAGCCGAAGAGATGGGGGCCGGACGCCTGCACCTGTCCCTGGCGCATGGCCAGGATATCGCCCTTGCCTCGGTGGTCTGCGAAGAAGACCCGGCCGGGGCCTGAACCGTCAGTTGTCCGTCAGTTTGGTCTCGGCCTCTGTGCCGAGCACCATCAGATAGTCGCGTAGCGCCAGGATAATCTTGTACTGCTGGTGTGCGTCGGCGTCCGAATAGATAGGATTCCAGTCATCGTCCTCGTTGAAGTTGAAGAAGTTCGGCATCTTGGTGCCGGGCTGCAGCTCTTGCGGGTCGATGAGCCAGCGGACTATCCATTCGGGCCGGAGCCGGTCCTTGGTCAGAATCAGGTTGGGAGCGATGATGTCGTCGGTAAGCGGTTGTCCGGGACCTGTGGCGTGGCATAGCGCGCACTGGTAGGCATCGAACATCTGCTTGCCTAGCTTGGCACTGGCGCGGAACTCGGGGTTGTCGAGGCGGAAATAACGGAGCGAGTCGGCCTCTGCGGGGCCGACGGCCAGACCCAGGACCAGGGCCGTGAGAATGAACAGCGCCTTGCGCATTGCGGGGTCAGCGTCTGCCAGCAGCCGCTGACGACAGAGGTAACAAGTCCCCGGCGCGTGGGCAAATCTCGCCCGCTGCTTGGTTGCCGCACTCGGGGGGGCTTCCTATACTCGTGGTGCGTGGGGGCCGGCGGTGAGCAAGGCGGGCGAAGATAACCTCGAGAAGAAGCTTTACGCACTGGCCGGTGAGCTGGGCCAGCTGCTGGCCAGCGAGCGCATGGCCGAGGCTTTGGGCGAGCTGATTGCCGGCGCCGCCAAGACCAAGGCCAGCCTCGACCGCAATATTGACGGTCTCCTCAGTATGGCCAATATACCGACGCGCGCGGAGTACCGCCGTATCGAGACCAAGATTGACAGTTTGCAGGCCAGCGTGTTGAGCCTTTCACGCAAGCTCGAACGCCTGGAAAGCAGCCAGGGTTCCAAAAAGAAAGCGGCCAAGAGGTCTACCGCCAAGCCGGCGGTCAAGAAGGGCCGCTCCGCCTGAGGTCGTTCGGACCAACTCTAAGCGGCCGGTCGTTGGGGCCGGGCCCACAGCAGTTCTAACTGTTCGGGACCGCACACGTCGACGGGCAGTTCCGCGATCAGTCCGTAGGCCGGCTCGGGCTCCAGCGATCGGGCCAGATCGTCCAGTTCGACCAGCACGGCGCTTTCGCTTGCGCGTAGCCGCAACATTTCGGCTTCCATGAGCGCAAGGGTCTCGGTGGTCCCTGGCGGCGCTCCGGCAAGGGCCACGGCCACGCCACGGCAATGAGGGGGTGCGTCGGGTGTTACCCGGTTGACCACCAAGGCCCCGATTGCCAAGCCCTCGCTTGCCAGTTCGGCAGACAGCTGGCCCGCCATCTTGGCCGCGCGCCTGTCGGGACGGGTTACCACGACGAATGCGCTCCCGGCCCGCCTGAGCATAAGCTCGACCTCGCCCGCGCCTTCTTCCAGGGCCGTGAGCACGGTGCCGAACCCGTCGATGAACTCGGTGACCTGACTACGAAATGCCAGACCGCTTACCCGTTCAATGACCTGGAGCACGGCCCACAGTGTCGCGTGTGCCAGCCGCGAGGCGGTCCGGGCAAGCAACAGGGCTGGCTCGGCCAGTACCCGGGTGACACCGCTATCGAGCAGGGCGGTCAAGCGGGCCGGAGCCGACAGCAGGTCGGCCAGGTGTGCGGCTGGCGGGGTATCGACAATCAGTAGGTCCCAGTCCTCGTCCTTGTCGAGTTCGCTCAGCCGTTGCATCGCGACATAGGCATCCGAACCGCTGACCGCGCCGGCAAGGGCCTTGTAGATGGGGTTGGCCAGCACTGCGGCGGCCGAAGCGGGTGTTAGCCGGCCGACCATGCGGTCAAGGGTGGCCTGGGTGTCGAGCTTCATAGCTACCAGCAGACCGCCCGGAGCGATGTTTCCACCGAGAGGAACCTCGCGGGCCAGGCCGCCGAGCTTGTCGAGGCCCAAGGCGTTGGCCAGCCGGGGGGCCGGGTCGATTGTGATAACGGCCACGCGGCGGCCACCCCGCGCCGCCGCCAGTGCCGCCGAGGCGGCGAGCGAGGTCTTGCCGACCCCGCCCTCGCCGGCAAACACCAACAAAGAGTGTCCGCTTACCAGCTCTTCCATGAACGAGCCTGCACCGTCACTCATGCCGTCCCTCCCAGGAACTCTCTGCCGAGTTCGGTCGCCAGCGGCTCATCTGAGAAGCTGAACGGGATGGAATAAGGGACGGGGTCGAGTCCGGCCACGGCGTCGAGCTGCCTTTTGCGCCTTGCCAGATGAAGGAGCGCGTCGCCCGATACCGCGCTTTGTACGAGCCAGGCCTCCTGTTCGGCATCGACCCGCCGGGGGTAGACCCCGTTGACCAATACGCGGTGGGCAATCTGCTGGCCGGCCAGGTCTTGGCAGGTCTCGCGTGCCTCGGCGATGGCCATTTCCTCCGGGCTGGCCACTACCACGACCGAGACCTTTGCGGGGTCGGCCACAAACCGGGACAGCTCGGAGGCCAGCCGGCGTACCGGTCCGACCAGGGCCAGGCGCTCCAGCCTTGCCGGTGCCAGCAACATGGCCGCCGCCTGCCCGGAGGCCGGGCCATCGACGACCACACGCTCCTTTTTGGATAGGCGGCGAATGGCGTCGAGCCGGGCGATATCAACAAGACCCGGTATGGCCGCGAGCAAGGCCTGGAAGCTCCGGCTGTCGAGCATCCGGCGGCTCACCGCACGTAGGCCTACCAGCCGAGTAATAAGGGCTTCGACCACCGTGCGGTCGTCGCTGCCGTCATCGGAGCGGCCACAGGTGTCGATAAGGCGGGCCGGCCGGCCGCCTATCCCGGCGGCCTTGGCCAAGAGTTCGGCGACGGTGGTCTTTCCCACGCCACCCTTGCCCGTGACGAACAATACTCGGGCCGTGCTCACGGTGGCCACACTTAGTCGCCACGCCACTCGTCGGCAAGGCCGGCCCCGTTGCAATGGGGAGGGTGGGAGCTAACATTCCGCGCCAATGAAACGTTACGTACTGGCCATCGACCAGGGGACCACGGGGTCAACGGTAATGATCTTCGACCGTCGCGGCCGCGTCGTGTCCCGTGCCTATTCCGAGTTCAGGCAGTTCTACCCCGAACCGGCCTGGGTCGAACACGATGCCCTTGAGATTTGGAACACCACCTATGGCCTCATCGACAAGGCCTGCCGCAAAGGGAAGGTCAAAAAGGACGAGATTGCGGCCCTCGGAATCACCAATCAGCGCGAGACCACCGTCGTGTGGGACCGCAGCAGCGGGCGGCCACTGTCGAAGGCCATAGTCTGGCAGGACCGGCGTACCGCGGCACGCTGCGAACGCCTCAAAGCGGATGGCCTCGAATCCGAGGTGACGCGCAAGACCGGCCTGATGATTGACCCCTATTTTTCGGCCAGCAAGGTCGAGTGGTTGCTTGCCAACAACAAGGGCGCTGCCAAACGTGCCGCGCGCGGGGAGCTGGCCTTCGGGACCATCGACAGCTGGCTTATCTGGAAGCTCACTGGTGGCGCCTCGCACGTGACCGACTATACCAACGCCTCGCGCACGATGCTTTACGACATCAACAAGAAACGCTGGGACGCTGGGCTTTGCGACACCTTTTCGGTGCCGGGCGAGTTGCTGCCCGAGGTGTTGCCGTCCTCGGGGTTCTTCGGAGAGACGGTGCCGGGCCTGGTCGGGCGCGGTTCGGTGCCGATAAGCGGTGTGGCGGGTGACCAGCAGGCTGCGCTATTTGGCCAGGCCTGTTTCAGGCCGGGAATGGTCAAGAACACATACGGCACCGGGTGTTTCATTCTCATGTTTACGGGCAAGAAGCCCGTGCGTTCCAAGAATCGTTTGGTCACGACCATGGCCTGCGCTGCCGACGGCGGGCCTGCATACGCGCTCGAGGGTTCTATCTTCATCGCCGGTGCGGCGGTGCAATGGTTGCGCGACGGACTCGGGCTTATCCGCGATGCGGCCGAGAGCGAGGCTGCGGCCCGGCGGGTGGATTCCACTCTGGGCACCTACCTGGTTCCCGCGTTCGCCGGTCTCGGTGCGCCTTATTGGGACCCGCAGGCACGCGGTGCCTTGGTCGGGCTCACTCGTGGGGTCACGGCCGACCATGTCACCCGCGCCACGCTCGAGTCCCTGGCCTACCAGACCCGCGATGTGGTCGAGGCCATGAGCGCTGATTGCGGCCGCAGGCTCAGGCTTTTAAGGGTCGACGGCGGTGCGACCGCCAACGATTTCTTGATGCAGTTCCAGACCGACCTGCTCGGGGTGACCGTCGACCGGCCCGCGGTCGTCGAGACGACCGCGACCGGGGCGGCCTTTCTGGCCGGGCTCGGGGTCGGGTTCTGGAAGAGCGCAGCCGAGGTCGAGAAGGCCCGCCGCAAGGGCCGTGTCTTTAAGTCCTCTATGCCACCCTCGCGCCGCCGCGAGCTCTACCAGGGCTGGCTAGAGGCCGTCTCGCGGGTGAGCGACAATACCGGTTGAAGCTATCGGGACCGCTTGGTATAGATTTGGGATAGCGCTGAGGCGGAGACCATGAAGGCCGACATACACCCCGAGTATCACGAAGTTGACGTGGCCTGTGCCTGCGGCAACAGCTTCAAGACCCGCTCCACGGTCGAGAGGATTCACGTCGAGGTGTGCTCGAAGTGTCACCCCTTCTACACCGGCCAGCAGAAGATAGTGGACACCGCCGGCCGCGTTGAACGCTTCCGCAAGAAGTACGCAAAGTTCGGATACGGCACGGAATGAGCCCGGCATGGCCGGGTCCTCTAGAGGGCGGGAGCTTCGGCTCCGGCCCTTTTTTTGTGCCTCCCCGGTTGTATAAACAGGCTGGGACCGGCGATGTTCGATAAGCTCGACGAGATAGAGGTCCGCTTCCAGACCATTGAGACCGACCTGGCCGACCCCGGGGTGATTGCGGACCGGACGCTCTACACGGCGCTCATGCGTGAACATTCCGAGCTTTCGGCCGTGGTCGAGGCCTACCGCCGCCGCCGGCAGATGGCCGCTGAGCTAGAGGGGACCGGGGAGCTGGCCGACGATCCCGACGACCAGGTTCGTGAGATGGCACGCGAGGAGGCCGCCGGTCTGACGGCCGCAATCGCCGAGACCGACGAAGAGCTTCGCCACCTGTTGTTGCCCAAGGACCCGCTCGACAGACGCAACGCGGTGCTCGAGATACGCGCCGGCACGGGAGGCGAAGAGGCCGCCCTGTTCGCCGGTGACCTGTTGCGAATGTACATGCGCTACTGCGAAGGCCGGCGCTGGAAGACCGAGACCCTCAACCTGAGCAGCGGAGTGAGGGGGGGGGTAAAAGAGGTGACCGTTCTGGTGTCGGCGACCGACGCCTATGGGCGGTTGAAACGCGAAGGCGGGGTCCACCGTGTACAGCGCGTTCCCGAGACCGAGGCCCAGGGACGCATCCACACTTCGGCGGTGACGGTGGCGGTGCTTCCGGAGGCGGAAGAGCTTGACCTGGCCATCGACGACAAGGACCTGCGCGTCGATGTCTACCGTTCTTCGGGGCCCGGCGGCCAGTCGGTCAACACCACCGACTCGGCGGTACGTATCACCCATCTTCCGAGCGGCCTCGTTGTTACCTGCCAGGACGAGAAGTCCCAGCACAAGAACAAATCGAAGGCCATGCGTATCCTGCGGTCTCGTTTGTTCGAACTCGAAGAGGCTAAACGCCAGGCCGAGATTGCTGCCGACCGCAAAGCGATGGTCGGCAGCGGCGACCGCAGTGAGCGCATACGCACCTACAACTTTCCCCAGGGGCGTGTGACCGACCACAGAATCGGAATGACCATACACTCGCTCGAGCAGTTCCTGGCCGGCGAGATGGATGAGATGCTCGAGGCGGTCATGGCTCACTTCGAGGCCGAGGCCTTGAAGGCCGAGGGCGGGGCGTGACCGAGCCTGCTGAGCGCACCCTTATCGACTACCTGTCGCTGGCCGCCGGGTTCCTTACCGGCAAAGGCGTGGACGGTGCCAGGCTTGATGCCGAACTGATGCTTGCCGAGGTCCTCGGCATGGACCGCGTCTCACTCTACACCAGCTACGACCGGCCGCTTGCGCCGGCAGAGATAGACGCATTCCGCAGTTTGCTCAGGCGGCGGGGCGCGCGCGAGCCATTGGCCTATATCCTGGGGCGCCGTGAGTTCCGCTCGGTGGATTTCGCCGTCGACCGCCGGGTGCACATTCCGCGTCCCGAGAGCGAGTTGCTCGTCGAGACGGCCGCCCGTCTTGCCCAAGGCCCTGTCAACGGCAATGGCCTGCGGCTGGCCGATGTCGGGACCGGTTCAGGAGTGCTCGCGGTGTGCATGGCCCTGGAAATCCCCGACGCACGTGTGCTGGCATCGGACCTGTCGGCCTCCGCGCTCGAGCTTGCGCCCGAGAACGCCCGCCGGCACGGCGTCGAGGACCGGATCGACTTTGTCCGGGGCGACTGCCTGGAGCCCTTGGCCGGGCAGGGGCCCTTTGCCGTGGTCGTTTCCAACCCTCCCTACGTGCGGGACGACCAGTGGCAGGGCCTCATGCCCGAGGTGGCCCGCTGGGAACCCCGGCTGGCGCTTGCCGGGGGTGTCGAAGGGATGGACATGGTCGGACGTCTCATCGAGGGAGTTCCCGGGGTGCTCGAGCCCGAGGGCTGGTTGGTGCTCGAGTGTGGAACACAGGCCCACGAGGTCGGGCAGCTGATGGAACAAGCGGCGTGGCGCGAGGTGAGCATCGAGCCGGACCTGGCAGGCCTCGACCGCGTGGTCTCGGGCCGCCGGCCGGCCGGCTGAACAGGTGGACAAGATAATAGTCGAGGGCGGCCGCCGTTTGTCCGGTGAGGTCGAGGTCAGTGGCGCCAAGAACGCCGCCCTCCCACTTATCTTCGCAAGCCTTCTGACCGATCGCTCCTGCCGGTTGCGCGGACTCCCCGAGGTCGCCGATATTCGAACCGCCTTGGGACTGCTCGAACACATGGGCGCCCAGGTGGAACGTTCGGGCAGTGAGGCGACCATAGATTGTTCCAGACTGGCCGAGACCGAGGCTCCCTATGACCTGGTACGTACCATGCGCGCGTCCTTTCTTACGCTGGGGCCCTTGCTCGCGCGGTTCGGCAAGGCGCGCGTTTCCCGCCCCGGGGGTTGTGCCATCGGTAGCAGGCCGGTCGATGTTCATGTCGCGGCCATGGCCGCGCTCGGCGCACGGGTAGAGGAAGAGGCCGGTTACATTGAAGCGCGAAGCGGAAGGCTCCGAGCTTCGCACGTCATATTGGAAAAGCCCTCGGTGGGTGCGACCGAAAATCTGATGATGGCGGCCTCGCTGGCCGAAGGGACCACCCGGGTGGAGAACGCCGCCCGTGAGCCCGAGATAACCGACCTGGCCAAAGCACTGGCGGCGATGGGCGCAGGCATCAGTGGGGCCGGCAGCTCGGTCATCGAGGTCGAGGGTGTCGAGCGGCTTGGTGGGTTCGACCACGACGTCATTCCCGACCGCATAGAGGCGGGGACCTTTCTGATTGCGGGTGCGATAACCCGCGGAGAGCTCAGTGTCAGGGGCGCGCGGGCCGGGGACCTTGGGGCCTTGCTCGAGGCTTTGCGTGCCAGCGGTTGTTCGGTCGACGAGCTCGAAGGTGCGGTGAGGGTAAGTGCCGACGGTCCGCTCAGGCCGGTCGATATACGGACCGCACCCTACCCGGGCTTTGCCACCGACCTGCAGGCGCAGTTCATGGCCCTTATGTGCACCGCCTCGGGAAGGTCGGTCATTACCGAGGCCGTGTTCGAGAACCGTTTTATGCACGTAAGCGAGCTTGCCCGCATGGGTGCCGACATCAGACTGTCGGGACACCAGGCCGAGGTCGGCGGGGCGGCCGAGCTTGCCGGCGCGCCGGTGATGGCGACCGACTTGCGCGCGAGCGTGTGCTTGGTATTGGCCGGTCTTGCCGCCGCCGGGCGCACGGAAATTTCGCGGGTCTACCACCTTGACCGCGGCTATGAACGCATAGAGGAGAAGCTCGGCAGTGTCGGCGCTCGCATAGAGCGACGGCCGGTGCAAGGCTAGGTTGCAGCCCGGTCATGCCCTCCAAGAAGAAAGATAGCGCGCCCTTGAAGGTGCTTACCGACGGCGGGCGGGCCGCAAAGGCGCGCCTGGCGCGCTTGACCGGGCGCGGCACGGGGGCGGCCTCGGTTGACCGTGAGGTCGCCCGGATTATCAGTTCGGTCCGCCGCCATGGCGACCGTGCCCTCCTAGCGCACACAAAACGCCTCGACGGTGTGGCCATGCGCGCGCGCGATATCGAGGTCGGCAAGGACGAGATAGCCGCGGCGCGGAGCAGTCTGCCGCGTTCCACCCGTACCGCGTTGGCCCGGGCCAAGCGGCGCATAGAGCGGTTTCACCGGGCCCAGCTCGAACGCGGTTACACCGTGCGCGAGCCCGGCCTGGTGACATCCATGCGGGTGTCGGCCCTGGCGAGGGTCGGCGTGTACGTTCCCGGTGGTCGCGCGGCCTATCCGTCCACCGTGCTGATGAACATCGTTCCCGCCCGCGTTGCCGGGGTGGCCGACATAACCGTGGTGACGCCCCCTGCGGCCGGCGGTATAGCGGCCGAGGTCTTGGCCGCGGCCGAGATGGCCGGCGCCACTCGTGTTCTCCAGGTGGGCGGGGCCCAGGCGGTAGCCGCCCTGGCCTACGGCACCGAGACGGTCCGGCCTGTGGACAAGGTCGTCGGGCCCGGCAACCAGTGGGTGGCCGCCGCCAAGCGGTCGGTGTTCGGGAAGGTCGATATAGACATGATAGCTGGCCCCACCGAAGTGCTGGTCATTGCCGATTCCAGCGCTCGTCCGGCCTGGGTGGCCGCCGATATGCTCGCACAGGCCGAGCACGACCCCATGGCCGCCGCGCTTTGCCTTACGACGAGCCGGCGCGTGGCCGAGCGTGTTACGGCCGAGCTCGGCCGCCAGTTGGCCGGTCTCGGGCGCCGCTCGGTGGCTGCAAGGTCGATACGCGACTACGGGGCCGTTGTGGTCGTGCCCTCGCTCGAACGCGCGACTGAGCTGGCCAACCAACTGGCTCCCGAACATGTCGAGATTATGACCGCCCAAGCCTCGCGTCTTGCCGCCAAGGTGAGGAACGCCGGAGCTATCTTCATCGGACCCTATGCCACGGAGCCGTTGGGTGATTATGCTGCCGGGCCCAACCACGTGCTCCCCACCGGTGGCACGGCGCGCTTTTCCTCGCCCCTGGGAGTTTATGATTTTCTCAAACGAACCAGTATCATCGAGGTCCGGCGCCGCGGTCTCGAAGAACTTGCCGGTACGGTCGTCGAATTGGCCGGACGCGAAGGGCTCGAGGCTCACGCCCGTGCTGTCGCGATGCGAGTGGAGGACGGCGACTAGGCCGACCGGATATGGCAAAAGCGAAAAAGAGCCCGAAGAAGAAGGGTCGCACTGCGCGTGTCCGCCGCAAGACCAGCGAGACCTCGATTACTGTCGATCTCGACCTTGACGGAAGGGGCAATTACTCGGTCGATACCGGCATCCCCTTCTTCGACCACATGCTCGAGACCCTTTCACGCCACAGTCTCATCGACCTCAAGATCAAGGCGCGCGGCGACACCGAGATAGACGATCACCACACCGTGGAGGACGTCGGCCTTGCCATAGGCAAAGCTCTGGTCAGTGCGCTTGGTGACAAGCGCGGCATAAACAGGTTCGGCCACGCCGAGGTTCCTCTCGACGAGGCTTTGGTTGCTGCTACCGTAGACCTCAGCGGAAGGCCCTTTCTGGTCTACAACCTCAAGCTTCGCCACCACAGGGTAGGCGAGTTCGAGACCGAGCTTGTCAATGACTTCATGCAGGCGCTGATGAACGAGGCCGCAATGAATCTGCACATCAACAAGCTTTATGGGCGCAACCCGCACCACACTATCGAGGCGGCCTTCAAGGCGGTCGCGCGCGCTCTGGGAACCGCCGTATCGCGTGATCCGCGTGTAAAGGGCGTGCCTTCGACCAAAGGCAGTTTGGTCGGCTAGTTCCCGTGATCGCCGTTGTAGACTACGGCATGGGTAACCTGAGGAGCGTTGCCAAGGCGCTCGAGCATGTCGGGGCTGACGTCAAGGTGACCGCTGAGCCCGCCGATATAGCCAAGGCCGACGCCGTCGTGTTGCCCGGTGTGGGGGCCTTCGGCCGTTGCATGGACAACCTGCGCGAGGCCGGGCTCGACAAGCCCGTAAAGATTGCGGCCGCCTCGGGGCGTCCGTTCCTCGGGATATGCGTCGGGATGCAGATATTGTTTGAGGAAAGCGAGGAGTTCGGGCCGGTCAAGGGACTCGGGATACTTCCGGGCCGCGTCCGGCGTTTTGGCGCCGACGGGCCGTCGGTGCGGGTGCCGCATATAGGTTGGAACGAGCTGCAGATTCACAAGCGTCACCCGGTCCTAAAGGGCGTGGCCGAAGGTGCCCGTGCCTACTTCGTGCACTCCTACTACGTTGACTGCCCGGTCGACGGTCTCGCGGTCACGACGACGGTGCACGGCGGCGAGTTCGTATCAGCGGTAGAGCGGGGTTCGGTCTTTGCCACTCAGTTCCACCCCGAAAAGAGCCAGGCCGTGGGCTTGCGCTTGCTCGACAACTTCGCGGCCATGGCGGCGGGCAGGCAGCCATGATTGTTGTCCCGGCCATCGATATTCGGGCCGGCAAGTGCGTCCGTCTCAAACGTGGCGACTTTGCGCGCGAGACCGTCTTCGACGATGACCCTGCGGTGCCGGCGGCCCGTTGGGTCGCAGAAGGGGCCGAGGCGCTTCACGTCGTCGACCTCGACGGTGCCCGCGTGGGTCATTCGGACAACCGTCGTGCGGTTGAGTCGGTCATAGCCGAGGCCAGACGGAAGCCTGGCGTGGTGGTCGAACTAGGCGGCGGTATCCGCGACCTTGCCGCGGTCGAGCACTGGCTCGCCGTCGGTGTCGACCGCGTGATAATCGGGACCGCGGCGGTACGCCGTCCCGAAGTGGTTGAGCAGGCCGCGGCGGCCTACCCGGGGCGGGTCTGGGTCGGTATTGATGCCCGCGACGGCATTGTCGCTACCGACGGTTGGACCAGACAGGCACGGATGACCGCGGTCGAGTTGGCCCCCCAGGTGGTCGACCGCGGCGCGGCCGGTATCGTATATACCGATATAGAGCGTGACGGTTTGCAGACAGGCGTCAACGTTTCCGCCACTGCCGAGTTCGCACGCGTGGCGGGGGTGCCGGTCTATGCTTCGGGGGGTGTGGCCTCGGCCGACGACATCACCGCTCTGCGGGACAGCCGGAGCAGCGGCATAGCCGGGGTCATAGTGGGGCGGGCCCTCTACGACGGCAGCACCAAACTGAAGGATCTCCTGGCGGTGGCGGCCGGCTGATGTTGGCCAAGCGCATAATCCCCTGTCTCGACGTCCAACAGGGCCGGGTGGTCAAGGGGATCAACTTCGTCGAGCTCCGCGACGCCGGCGACCCGGTCGAATCGGCTGCGCGTTATGACCAGGAAGGGGCCGATGAGCTGACCTTTCTCGATATAACCGCAAGCCACGAGCAACGCTCGATAATCCTCGACGTCGTGGCCAAGACCGCTGAGCAGGTCTTTATCCCCCTTACCGTTGGTGGCGGGGTGGCCGCCGAGGAGGACATCCGCAAGCTCCTCAAGGCCGGTGCCGACAAGGTGTCCATCAATACTGCGGCGGTATCCGACCCGGACTTCGTTGCCGCCGCTGCCCGCCGTTTCGGCAGCCAGTGTACGGTGGTCGCCGTTGATGCACGTGCCTGCACCGGCGATGAGGAGTCGGCCGAACTGCCCGCTTGGGCCGGCAGCTATCCCACGCTGTTACTCGACGGCGAGCACAGCGGCTGGCAGGTCTACACCCACGGTGGCCGGATACCGACCGGAATAGACGCTCTGGCCTGGACGGCTCATATGGCCGAGGTTGGGGCGGGCGAGATACTGCTGACCAGTATGGACCGCGACGGGACCCGGTCGGGATACGACATAAAGCTTACCCGTGCCGTGTCCGATGCCGTGCCGGTCCCGGTGGTGGCCTCGGGTGGAGTGGGCGGTCCCGAGCATCTGTTGGAAGGGCTGACGGCGGGCGGGGCCGAGGCCGCACTAGCCGCAAGCATATTCCACTACGGCGAGTATTCGATAGCCGAATGCAAGGACTTTCTTGCCGAAGGCGGGGTCGAAGTGCGCCGTCCGGTTCTCTGACGCGCGCCTGGGTCAGACCGGCATTCGGCGAACGGGCTCATGGCCCCTCGAGGCGGACTAGGTCCGGTACCGGGTGCTGGCCGTGGACCGTGAACGAACGGCCGTGCAGCTCGTGCAGGGCGGTCTCGACCTGGCGGCGGGTCTGGTCGGGGTCACCCGGGCGTCCGTCGGGCGCTATCCCAAAAGGCCCTGCGGCGTCCAAGCTCAGACGTGAGAAGGGAAGTGGTATCTGGGTCCGGTCCCAGGTCCGCACATGTAGCCCGCGGCTGGCGTGTGCCCTCAGGCAGTAGACCGGCACGCCGGTCCTGGCCGCGAACTGAACCACCCCGGCCTTGCAGGCCCCGGCAGGTCCGGTGGAACCATCGACCGTGAAAGCGGTGATAAGGCCCGTTCCCTTCTGTTCTAGGGCGTAGCCTATCATCTTGTCGAGCACTGGAGTGCGCCTGCTTTTGCGTGAGCTCGAGCCGCCACGCTGAATGACATAGCCGGAGCGGCCCAGCGTGCTCACGACAACGTCCCCGGCATCACCGATGCTGACCGGGGCCTGGACGCCGAGGTTTTGCAGGAAGAAGGGGGTGATGAACACGTCCTGGTGGAGGACGGCAAGGGCGATATCGTGGCCCTTGCCATGCTCGGCCAATATGCGGTCCAAGCCGGTCCGGTCGATACGGCTCGTCCGTGCAACAAGGGCCATGTAGGCCATGTAAATGGCCGGGGCCAAGCGCGCGGCAGCGCGGACGCTGGCCTGTTTGAACCTTCGTTTGCGACTTAACTTGCGGTCTTGCCCGTCCAACGTTGCGCCGTCCTCAGAGCCAGGAACGCTCATCGAGCCAGCCGTGGATCTGCTCGACCACGCCGCGGCGGGGGTCGGTGCCGGCACCGTCGGCGCGCTTTCCGTAGTGGTCGCCCGGGACCGTGGCGCGGGTCTTGTCGGTCGATGCCAAGCTAGTGTCAATGAGTGCGGCATCCGACGGGAAGCAGCCGTTGTCGGCGTCGTAATCCACGATGAGTGCGGGAACGTCGACACCGTCGCCGGCAGCCGTGACCGACGCCCTTGACGACAGTCCCGACCAGGTCGATAGCCAGGCCTCGGGCGTGACCAGACGCGCGAAACCGAAGGGGCCGTAATTGATGAGGTCGGGGCGATAGCCGAACAATGAACCGTAATCGCGCGCCGAAGGTTCCAGGCCGGGGTCGGTGTAGCGCGGGTCGGCCTCGGTCCGATATACGGTCATGAAGTTAACAGCGATGGTCTGCCGCCACGCTTGGACGTCGTCGGCGTTGCCGATGGCTCGGTCGCGGGCACTGTGGCGTGACGCTGTCAGCTCGCGGGCGCGGGCATCGATACGCGCGACGCGCTTACGCTGAGCGGACCGATAGGCCGTGACAAACTCGGCCGTGTAGGAACTCGGTTCCGGCGGGGGCGCGAAACCGTTGGCCGGTTCGTACATGTCTATCTCTTTGTTGCAGGCCAAGGGGTCGCTCTCGTCGACCACCGAGGGGTCTATGGCCTCGAGCAGGAACAGCCCCTCGCCGCGGTGTGCGGCAACATAGATGACCCCATCGACCGTGGGGAGTTCCGCGGAGGCCAGGTCGCATGGGTCGCCCGCGGCAGTGTCGGTCAGACGGCTGCCGGGAGCCGCGTGGGCCTGGGATATATAGAAGGTGTAGAGCGAGCCACCGCCGCTGTTGCCGATGGCAACGATACGTTCGAAGCCCAAATCGCGCAGGTGTTTCATGCCCGCGGCAACGTCGAGGAGGACCCGTTCGTGTTCGAGCATCGAATCGTTGCCCACCCAGCGGCTGTTCTGGGTGAGCACGGCAACGCCGCTCTCGAGAAGGCCGGGCACCAGGTAATGGCGTAGGAAGTCGGCACGCGGGTGCATGAGCGTGGCCACGGTCGCCGGCCGCTTTCCCGGCGGCAGCCACAGTGCCGCGTGCGAGGCGGCGCGGTCCTCGCTCTCGAGCGTGAGCAGTTTGACCGAGCTGCCGGCCGGAATTTCACCGGCCATCTCAACGACCACGTAAGGGTTCGGATAGCGCCCGATGCGGGACACCATGATCTCTAGTCCTGGCGGCTTTCCAGCCACCTCTCGGTGTCGATGGCCGCCGCACAGCCGCTCCCGGCCGCTGTCACGGCCTGGCGGTAGACCGAGTCCTGGACATCGCCACAGGCGAACACCCCCTCGACGTTGGTCGAGGTGCGGTCGGGGTGGGTGACGATGTAGCCCTTTTCGTCCAGTTCGAGGAGTCCCTGGAACAGTTGGGTGTTGGGAACGTGCCCGATGGCCATGAACACGCCCTGGCAATCTTCCTCGCTGGCCTGGTCCGCGGCGGTGTCACGAAGTGTCACGCCGGTCACGCCGCCGTCGGGGTCACCGTGAATCTCCTCGATGGTCTGGTTGGTCCTGAACTCGATCTTGGGATTGCTCTGGGCCCGTTCGAGCATGATCTTGGACGACCGGAAGGCCTCGCGGCGGTGTACGATGACGACCGGGTCGGCGAACTTGGTCAGGAAGGTGGCCTCTTCCATGGCCGAGTCGCCGCCGCCGACGACCATCACCTTCTTGTCCTTGAAAAAGAAGCCGTCGCAGGTCGCGCAGGCCGATACCCCGTGGCCCATGAGGCGGGTCTCGGATTCCAGTCCCAGCAAGCGGGCGGTGGCACCGGTGGCGATTATCAGGGCGTCGCAGCTAAGCTCGGTGTCGGCGGTCCTGAGGGTGAAGGGGGGAGCGGTAAGGTCCACCGAGGTGACGTCGCCGGTGGCGAACTCGGTGCCGAAACGGGCGGCCTGCGCACGGAACAGGTCCATCATCTCGGGTCCCATCAACCCGTCGGGAAATCCGGGGTAGTTCTCTACGTCGGTGGTGATGGTAAGCTGCCCGCCAGGCTCGGCGCCCTCGACGACCAGTGGTTGAAGGTTGGCACGGGCGGCGTAGAGGGCGGCGGTCAGTCCGGCCGGCCCCGAGCCGAGGATGATGACACGGCGGTTTTCGTGGGACATTCCCGTCGTCTAAGGAATTGATGATGCGCATGCAAGCCCGATATGGGCAGGAGGACCGCGATGACTGATCTCACTCATATCGACGACAAGGGGCGGGCACGGATGGTCGATATCGGCGACAAACCGGTCACGCGACGACGTGCGGTCGCCCTTGCCCGCTTGCTGATGGAGCCGGCCACGCTCGAACGCATCATGCAGGGCAACATCCCCAAGGGAGATGTGGTCGCCGTGGCTCGTACGGCCGGAGTGATGGCGGCCAAACGTACCGATGAACTGATACCTCTTTGCCACCCCTTGGCCATCGACTCTACCGAGCTATCCTTCGACGGTAGCGGTGGCGAGCTTCGAATCGAGGCCGTGGTGTCGGTGACCGACCGAACCGGTGCTGAGATGGAGGCGCTGATGGCGGCCTCCGTGGCTGCGCTGACCGTCTACGATATGTGCAAGGCGGTCGACCGCTCGATGCATGTGGCCGAACTCGCGCTCATCGAGAAGAGTGGCGGTCGCAGCGGGGACTACCGGCGGTCTTAATGACTCGGCTGCCATTGTGCCGCGTCCTCTGGCGGCGTTGGGGGCGGCGCATGTGAGAACGCAGACCCTGTTTGGCCGTTGCCGTGCTCGTGGCACGGGCCGATGAACGTGGCGTGTCGGTGCTGGCCGATGCTGAACTGCTGGCGTTGCTAGCCGCCGGACCCACCGCCTCCTCACCTTCCTACACAAAGGCGCTCACTGCGGCCGGGACTCTTTTAGACGGTGTGCGCGACCTTTCCGCCGCACGGGCCAAGCCGCGACCGACCGGTCTAACGGCTGGCTTAGAAGGGGATGTCGTCGGCCGGCGGTGCAGCGGCTCCGCTACTCTCGGCCGGCGGTGCGGCGGCCCCGCTACTCTCGACCGGCAGGTCACCAAAGCCGCCGCTATCGCCCGCACCCGAGCCCGAGCCCAGGAACTGGACGCTGTCGGCGACTATCTCAGTGGTGTAGCGGTCGTTGCCGTCACGGTCTTCCCACTTGCGTGTCTGTAGGCGGCCTTCGACGAAGACCGAACGGCCTTTTGCCAGATACTGTGCGCAGTTCTCGGCAGGACGTCCCCACACGACTATCCGGTGCCATTCGGTGCGTTCTTGACGCTCTCCCGACTGGTCCGTCCAGTGCTCGTTGGTAGCCACGCTCAGCGTGGCTACCGCCTTTCCCCCGGTGGTGTGCCGCAGCTCCGGGTCGCGTCCGAGGTTGCCAAGCACGATGACCTTGTTTACTGATGCCATAAGCCGTTCTCCGCGTCTGTTTCGAGAGTGGGCGCGAGGCTAGGCCCGGCCAGCCGGCGTGTCAATACACGATGAGTGATAACGACGAAGCCGTGTATTCCCCGCCGCCCGTGTCGCTGTTTGGCCGCCTGTCCAGCATGCTCAGGCTCGCCGTTTTCTTCGCGGAAACGGCCGTTCTTCTGCCCGCAATCGCTATTGCGGCGATTCTGACCCGTGGGCGGAGTTACTGGTTCTGGGCCATTCTATGGTCCTCGGTCTCGATGAAGGTCCTTGGAATGCGGCTGGTGAGCGAAGGCCGGGACAAGCTCAAGCCGGGGCGCAATTATGTAGTGGCCTCCAACCACAAGAGCCTGCTCGACCCCTTCTCGGTCGTGCTGTCTCTCGGACCCGGCAACGAGACCCGCTGGGTGGGCAAGCACGAGCTTCTCAAGATTCCGGTCTTTGGATTTACGTTAAAGGTCACCGGCATGGTGATGATTGACCGTACCGACCACAGGCAGGCCGTAGCGGAGATAGCGAGGATGAGGGGGGAAGAGGGAATATCGGTGGTGTTCTTCCCCGAGGGCGAGAGAGCGCCTGGCGACGAGCTGTTGCCCTTCAAAAAAGGTGCGGCCGCCTTTGCCATCGATAGCGGTTGGCCCCTTTTGCCGGTGGCGGTGTCGGGCTCCAACAAGGCGCTTCCAAAGCACTCGCTGGTGCTCAGGCCGGGGACGATTCGCGTGCGTATCGGCGAGCCCATCGAGACCGGCGGGCTTTCGGAGAGTGACCGCGTGGGGTTGACCGAACGGCTGCAGGCGAGCATCGATGCCATGCTCGGTGAGCTGGGCAAGTGACGCTGCTCGAGGCTGCCATTCTCGGCATCGTCCAGGGCCTGACTGAGTTCCTACCTATATCGAGTTCGGGGCACCTCGTTATCGGCCGCCAATTGCTCGGCACCGGCCTCAGCGAGTCGATGGCTTTCGACGTCGCGCTCCATTGCGGGACCATGGTGGCGGTCATGGTCTACTTTCGTGGCGACATAGCGCGGCTGCTTCGGGCCGCCGGCGGACGTCCGGTCCATGAGGGCGACCGTGGCGAGCTGGCCATGCTGGCGCTGGCCACGGTGCCTATCGCGGCCGCAGGCCTGCTGCTCTCGGGGCCGCTGGCGGCGGTCTTCGACTCGCCCGCTGCGGCCGGCGCCGGCCTGCTGGTAACGGCGGCGGTGCTGGGGTCGACCAGATTCCTTCCTTCTCCCGCAGCTGGGGACGGCAGGCTCGGCCCGCGCCAGGCCCTGCTGGTCGGGTTGGCCCAGGCCGTGGCCATCATGCCCGGCATCTCGCGTTCGGGGGCCGCGATAGTGGCCGGGCTGTGGGTCGGGATGGGCCGCGAGCGAGCGGCCCGCTTTGCGTTCCTTCTTGCTCTGCCGGCCATAGTTGGCGCCACCTTGCTCGAGCTTTCGGCCCTTTCCTCCCTGGCCTCGACCCTGGCTTTGCCGGTGACTACGGGTGTGGTCCTGGCCGCCGCGAGCGGACTTGCCGCCATTGCGGTAATGATGCGTGCCGTCCGGAGCGGACGTCTGCTACCATTTGCGCTATACTGTCTGGTCCTCGGTGTTGCGACGCTGGTAGTGGGTGTGGGGTAAGTGGCGCGGGCGAAGAGCGCAGATAGAGAGGTTTCTCGGATAGTTCACGAGGTCGAGGCCATCCTCGCTGCGGCGGTGGGTCTGGCCTTGGTGCTGAGCTTCCTGTCCTACGTACCGGACGCTCCGGCCAACAACTATGTAGGCCCGGTCGGCTACCGTCTGGCCGACCTTCTCATACAAGCCTTCGGGTATGCGGCCTACGTCTTCCCGTTCCTGCTGGTCGGGGCTGCGGTCTGGCTGTTTGCCGGTGCCAAAGGCTCGCCTGGCGCGGTCCGTGCGGCCGGTGCCGTGGCCGTGCTCGTGGAATGCGCCACCGCCCTGGCTCTGGCCCGTCCCGAGATGCCGACCGAAGTGGCAGGTGGTTGGGTCGGTGGCTTTGCCGCCCGTCTGTTGTCCGATGCTTTCGGGCTGGTGGGCTCAAGCCTTCTACTAGGCGCCGCCGGGCTGCTCATATTCATAATGCTCACCGGTTTGCCGGTTTCGCGTTTGGCCGCGGCTCTTGCCAGCGCCGCTTCCTTATCGGCCTCGGGTCTGTTGCGGCTGGTCGCCCGCGCCGGCCGCCAAGTGCTGGCCTGGGTCCGGCTACTGCTCAAGCGTGCCGCGGCCGGTCTGGCCAAGCTTCCCAAGCCGTCGATTTCTTCGTGGACGATGCCGAAGTTCAAGCGGCAGCCCCCGGTGGTGATGGACGGCCACAGCAGTGCCGGCTGGACGGCCCCGGTCGAGGCCGCTCCGGTGCCGTTGGCTCCGGCATCGCCCCCGGTCGCCGTGGCCGGTGATGAGGACGGACCGCGGATCGTCAAGACCGACGTTGCCGCCGGGGCGCGCCTGGACGCCAAAGAGTTGGCCGCACAGGCCGCAGCGCGTCAAGAAGAGTTCTATTTCGATGCCGAGACCGACAGTTACCGTCTGCCCCCGGCCAACCTCTTGGGCGCGAGCGACGAGGTCCGCGACTTCAGCAACGAGAAGGCCTTGGTCGAGCAGTCCAAGATACTCGAGCAGAAACTGTCGACCTTCGGTATCGCCGGCCGGGTCGTTGCAGTGCGCCCGGGGCCGGTCATCACGACCTTCGAGTTCGAGCCCGATGCGGGAATCAAGGTGAGCCGTGTCGTCAACCTTTGCGACGACCTGACGATGGCACTTCGGGCCCACAGCGTTCGTATCATCGCGCCCATACCGGGGAAGAACGTTGTTGGGATAGAGGTGTCCAATCGTGACCGTTCGGTGGTCGGGCTGCGCGATCTCATCGATTCGGAGGAGTTCAGCTCGCACCCTTCGCCGCTCGCGCTTGCCATCGGACGCAGTACCACCGGTGTGCCGGTCTATGCCGACCTGACCGCCATGCCCCACCTCTTGATGGCCGGGGCCACGGGCACGGGTAAATCGGTCGCTCTCAACGCGATGATTCTCAGCATTCTCTACAAGTCCACGCCGCGCGACGTCCGTTTCATAATGATAGACCCGAAGATGCTCGAGATGGCCCTCTATGACGGCATCCCCCATCTGCTGGTCCCGGTCGTCACCGACGTCAAGAAAGCCGCTGCCGCGCTGGCCAACATCATGCGGGAGATGGACCGGCGCTTTGAGATGTTGCGCGACATGAGGGTCCGCGGCATCGACGATTACAACCGGCGCTTTCAGGAGCGGCTCGAGGCCGGCGAGTCGTTTGAACAGGCCGGGGATGATGACGAGGGAAAGACCCCCATCGTCCACGAGCATCTCCCCCGGGTGGTGGTGGTGGTCGATGAGCTGGCCGACCTGATGATGTCCGCAGGCCGCGAGATTGAGATCTCGGTGACGCGGTTGGCACAGAAGGCACGGGCCGCGGGCATCCATTTGATACTGGCGACCCAGCGTCCCTCGGTCGATGTGATAACCGGTCTCATCAAAGCCAACTTTCCCTCGCGTATCTCGTTCAAGGTCACCGCGCGTCCGGACTCTCGTACGATACTCGATTCGATTGGAGCCGAACGCCTGCTTGGCAACGGCGACATGCTCTATCTTGCGCCCGGAACCTCGTTCCTGCAGAGGAACCATGGCGCGCTGATCACCGACCGTGAGATTCGCGAAATCGTCGACTTTCTCAAGAAGCAGGGCGAGCCGGATTACCGCATGGAACTTCTCGAAGATGCCTCGGCCCAAGCCGCTGAGGATGACGAGGATTTCTTCGATGAACTGTATGAACGTGCCGTTGACCTGGTTACCGAACAGGGCCAGGGTTCAACTTCATGGCTCCAGCGCAAGCTAGGCATAGGGTACAATCGTGCGGCCCGGATCATGGAGCATATGGAACATTCGGGCATCGTTGGTCCCGCCGACGGTGTGCGTCCGCGCCAGGTGGTCGGGCGTATGGCCGCCGAATAGCCGCCGGCTTTCTCACTCTGTCGTTGGTGTTGCCGGCGGCGCTGGCCTCTGCCGGCGACCTGGATGCTTGGCGGAAGTTCAGGGCGCGTTGGAACGCGGCCAGCACCTGGAGCGCCGAGTTCAGCCAGACCATAGACCTCGGCGACGGTGCCGCACCGCTGGTCAGCGCTGGCCGCGTGCTTCTTTCGCGGCCCGGCCTTGTCCGTTGGGAATACGCGGGGGGGCCGGCCCGGCTCGTGGTCGGCGACGGGCGTTGGTTGTGGGTCTACCAGGCCGAGCTCGAACAGGCCTACAAGGTCTCCTACTCCCAGTCCTTGGTCCATAGCCTGGTGGTAGCGCTGTTGGGCGCACCGGGGGCTGTCGAGGCCGGCTACGAGGTGGTGCGGTCGGGCATCGACCAGGGTGGCCAAGATGTGTTCAGGCTGACACCGAGGGACAGGACCGGTTTGGTCCTTGAACTGACGGTCTCCGGCGGCTCCGAACTGGCCGCTCTGGCCGTGGTTGAGGCCGCCGGCACCCGCAACGAGGTGACCTTCACACAGGCGGCCAGGGACCTTGTCCTGGCCGCGTCCTTGTTCAGTTTCACGCCGCCGGCCGGGACTGACGTGATTGTTCGGCAGTGAGCGTGCGCAAGGTCTACATGCTCGGGCTTGGCTGCCCGAAGAACCAGGTCGATGCCGAGCTCATGCTGGGCAAGGCCGTGGCCGAGGGTCACCAGATAGTCGACGACCCCGACCAGGCCGACGTACTGGTGGTAAATACCTGTTCGTTCATAGACGCGGCACGCGAAGAATCGGTTGCCGCCGTGCTCGAACTGGCCGGGAAGAAGGCGGCCGGCGGACAGCGCTTGGTGGTCACGGGTTGCCTGGCCGAGCGCTACGGGGCCGAGCTTGTCACCGAGTTGCCCGAGGTTGATGCGTTCGTCGGTACCGGGGCACTGGCCGAGTTTCCCGAGGCCCTCGATGCCGGCGGAGGCCGGCTGTTCAAAGGCGACAAGCACTATCTGCCTGCCGCGTCGATGGAGCGCCGGCTCGGCGACCTTGACGGGTCGGCATACGTCAAGGTCTCCGAGGGTTGCGACCACGAGTGCGCGTTCTGCGTCATCCCGCAGATACGCGGCCGTCATGAGAGCCGTGAGCTGGAGGACGTGGCCGCCGAGGTCGAAGGCTTGGCCCGCCGTGGCGTCGTCGAGGTCAACCTGATTGCCCAGGACCTCAGCGCCTATGGCCGCGACCGTGGGCAGGCTGAAGGACTGGCCGAGCTTCTCTACCGGCTCGGCAGGGTCGGCGGGATAGAGCGGGTCCGCTGCCTATATCTATATCCCAACACCCTGACCGACGCTGCGCTCGAGGCCATCGCCACGGTCGCTAACGTGTGCCCCTATATCGACATTCCCCTCCAGCACGCCGATCGCGAGGTTCTCAGACGCATGCGGCGAGGCAAGGATGCCGGTTCGCTCATGCGATTGCTCGAACGCATCCGCGAGCATATTCCCGGCGTGGCCCTACGGAGCGCTTTCATCACCGGTTTTCCAGGTGAGACCGAAGAGGCCTTCGAGGTTCTCGGCGAGTTCGTTACCAAGGCCCGTTTCCAGAGTATCGGCGTGTTCCGTTATTCACCCGAAGAGGACAGTGGTGCCGTATCGCTAGACCGCCCGGTTCCCCGCGAGGTCGCCCAGCGCCGTTGCGACGCCCTGATTGCTCTCCAGGAGAGCATTTCCGAAGATCTGTTGGCCGAGAGAGTGGGCGGCCGTGAACGCGTGCTGGTGGGCGGCCGCGACGAGGACGGCCTGTGGTGGGGACGCACCGACCGGCAGGCGCCCGAGATAGACGGGGTCACCTGGCTCGGGACCGAAGGGGCGTTTGCCCGCGGCGAGCTCCTGGAGGTCGAGATAACCGGCAGCGGCGTGCATGACCTGTTCGCCCGGCCCCTGGTGCCTGCATCGATTGACGCGGAAGTAGGCCGCGATTAGGGTGTCGCGCCTTCGCGGCCCGGGGCCGGCGTCGATATGAGAAAACGCGAGCGGGATAAGTTCCAGACCCTCCTATCGAATATGCGTAAGGCCATCCTGCGCGAGATTCAGCAGGACATGAAAGAGGGCAAGGAAGGCGAGGCCAGCGAGGGGCGTGACACCTATGATATCGCCAGCGACGAGCGCGACCGCGAAATCAACCTCCTGCTCGGCGACCGCGATCGCAAGAAGCTCGAGCATGTCGACGACGCGCTCCACCGGATAGAGGCCGGCGAGTACGGCGAGTGCGAGGAGTGTGGCGGCGAGATCGCGGCCGGGCGCCTCGAGGCGATGCCTTTCTCGCGTCTTTGCGTCACTTGCCAGGGCGAGTTCGAACAGGCGCAGCGTACCGTCCAATCGGACAGCGGTACCGCCGCCACTCCGCGTTACCCCGGCGGCGAAGGCGACGAAGAAGTCTCTTGACCGCGACCGCGGGTCCTTGCGGCCCGTTCGTGCTAAGGGTAGGCGCGTGGCCCCTACGGCCAACATCTCAGAGATTTTCGTTTCTTGGCAGGGCGAGGGTCCGCGCGTCGGAGAGAAACATCTATTCGTGCGTTTTGCGGGCTGCAACCTCCGTTGCAACTATTGCGACACGCCAGAATCGCTGGTCCCGGTCGAGCGGTTACGTGTGGACCTCCCCGACGGCAGCACCAAAGAGTTTGCCAATCCGGTCGGCGCCGCCCAACTGTCGGCGTTGGTAGAAGAGTGTTGCCGGCTCGATCCTGCGGTGGCGATGATAGCGATTACCGGCGGCGAACCGCTGGTCCAACACGAGTTCATCTCCGAGTGGCTCGCGCACCACGCGCCGCCGAGACCCTGTTTGCTCGAGACCAACGCGATGCTGCCGGGGGCGCTGGCGGGGGTCATCGAGCACGTGTCGGTCGTGTCGGCCGACATCAAGCTCCCCTCGGCCGGCGGTGAGCGGCCGATGTGGGACGAGCACCAGTACTTCCTCGAGGCCTGCTCCGGCTCCGAGCTATACGTCAAGATGCCGGTCGACGGTGCAACCAAGCCAAGCGAGGTAGCGCGCGCGGCGCGCCTGGTGCGCGAGACCGCCGGAGAGGCCGAACTGTTCGTGCAGCCCATATGTTCTGCTGACAACGACCGTTGGCGCATCTCTGACGAAGAGTTGGAACGTTTGGTGGATGCGGCTGCCGCCGAGCTACCCCGTGTGCGCATGCTTCCCCAGGTACACAAGCTGCTTGGCGTACGTTGATGGGCCAGCCGACGATAAGGCCGCAGGGCGGGCGCGACGAGGTCTGGGAGCGGCTCGGGCAGGAGGTCTTCGACCTGGCCGTTATAGGCGGGGGAATCAACGGCGCCGGTGTGGCCCGTGACGCGGCGCTACGCGGCATGTCGGTGGCATTGATAGAGCGCTCGGATTTCGCTTCGGGCACCAGCAGCCGTTCGTCGAAGCTCATTCACGGCGGCGTCCGCTATCTCGAGAGCGGTGATGTGGGACTGGTGTTGGAGGCCTGCCGCGAGAGGGACCTTTTGCGTTCACGCTTGGCCCCGCATCTGGTCCGCGCTCAACGGTTCGTGTTCCCGGTCTACGCCGACGACCCCTTATCGCTGTGGCAGCTCCGCTTGGGGCTTCTGACCTACGATGCGCTAGCGGGCTTCCGCAATGTCGAACGGCACCGCATCCTTTCGGCAAAGGAACTGGCGGCCGAAGAGCCGGCCTTGCTCTCGGAAGGAGCGCGTGGAGGGGCGGCCTACTACGATTGTGCGACCGACGATGCCCGTCTCACTCTGGAGAACGCATTGGCGGCGCGCGACAGCGGCGCGGCCGTCATGAACTATGTCGAGGTCAGTGCGCTCGATAACGATAGTTCGGGACGCTTGGCGGCCGCGAGATTGCGTGACCGTGTCGATGCGCGCGAGACCCTCCTGCGTGCCCGTTCCTTTGTAAACGCGAGTGGGCCCTGGCTGGACTCGGTCCGCAAGCTCGACGACGGCGGCACACCGCCCCGCCTCAAGGCCACGAAAGGGGTTCACGCGCTCATCGAGCGTGAGCGAATCGGCAATCGCAACGCGGTAGTCATTCGTGGAGTCGGCGACGACCGGGTCATGTTCGCCATCCCCTGGCAGGACCTCACCCTGGTCGGCACCACCGACACCTTCTACGACGGAGACCCCGGTTCGGTGGCCGTCGAGCGTGAGGACATCGACTACATTTTGGCGGCGGCCAACCGGGCCTTTCCAGGGGCGGGGCTTACGCCAAAGGACATTGTGAGTGCTTATGCTGGGTTGCGCCCGCTGGTCGCCCCCGAGGACGAGAGCGACGAATCGGACGTAAGCCGCGATGACTGCATCTTTGAGAGCCCGTCGGGGATGATTTCGATAGGAGGCGGAAAACTGACCACCTACCGGCGCGTGGCAGAGCGGGTGGTCGACCTTTCCGGGGGCCGCACCGGCCGGCGGGCCGGGCCCTGCCGCACAGCCCGCCTGGCCCTGCCCCTGGCCGCGGGCGTGGAGCCGGGCGAGGTCGCCCTGACCGCGCCGGTCGAACCCGCTGGGGCCAAACTTGCCGCCGAGGTCAGCCGCGCGGTCGAGCAAGAGATGGCCGTCAGACTCGACGACGTTCTACTGCGCCGAACCCAGCTGGGCCTGCGCGCCCGCAGCGGTGGCCTGGCCCTGGCAGACGAGACCGCTCGCTTGATGGCCGCGCTGCTGGGCTGGGACAGCGGCCGGGTCGGGGAGGAACTCGAGCGCTATCGCCTGGCGCTAGGGCGTTCGGCCTGGCAGGCCGGCCCGCGCTAGGCCCCCAGCCTTGCCGTCCGGATAAAACGTCAAGGGCAAAATCTTGACTCTACCTGCTCATGCGATAAGCAGGTACGTGGCTCGAGCGGATCGTTCGTCCCCGTATCGGCCAGGATGACCTCGCAAGAAGCCCCCCTCACAAAGGCGCAGCTATCGGAGCTCGCAGCCGAGTTCGGTCTCGGCAAACTGGCCGGCTCCTCGGGTCCGGTCGATGGCTGGAGTGCGCGCCGCTATTTGCTGTCCAGCTCGAAAGGGCGCTTCGAGCTGAGGGTCCACCGCCCCGACGAGGAGTACGAACTCAGGCGCGAGATTGATCTGCTGACCTTCTTCGACAAGCACGATTTTCCGAGCCCACGGCCCACAGTGGACCGTCACGGCCGCTTCATCATCGAGTACGGCGGCGGTTGCCTGCTCCTACTCAAGATTCCCGCGGCCCAGGCCGTGGCCGAGAACAAGCTGACGCTGAAGCAGATAAACGACGCCGGGCACCTCATCGGCGAGATGCACATGCTCGGTCGTGGCTACAAGAAATCAATCGACAACCGCTATGGATTCGACCGTATGTTCGAAACCTATGCCGCCGCCCGCAGGCGTATGCCGACCCATTTCAAGAAGGTCGTCCGTACCCTCGACGAGGAAATCGAGTACCTGGGAAACTATCTGGAGAGTAAACTTCCCAAAGGCATCATCCACGGTGCCATCCACCGCGAGCTTCTGGCCTTCAAGGGGGAGAACGTCTCGTGCCTGGGGGGTTTCGGTTACGCCTGCCGTGGGAAGTATGTGTTCGACCTGGCCACCGCCGTCAACGCGATGTGTTTCATCGACGACCACTATGAGCTCGAGCGCTTCGAGGCTTTGATGGCCGGTTATGAGTCCCTGCGGACCCTCTCCCTGGCCGAGTGGGACTCGTTCCCCAACGAGCTCAGATTCGCCGCGCTTCGCTTCACGATTATCCGTCTCGACGAGTTCTTCGAGAGTACGACCGATCAAGAACGGACCCGCATCAACAAGGACTTTGGTGCCTATCTGGAGCGGCTTCGAGTGCTCAGGCGTGAGAAGGAAGGCGGGATGGAAAAGCTGCTCATGGCCATGGCCACGGGTTACGACTACCGCAAGTACCAGCGCGTGGCCGTTGGTGATTCGCCACGCGAACGTAACAAGTGAACGGCGACGCAGTAGAGAAGCATATCCGTGAGTTGCTCGTCGAGCTCGGCGAGGACCCCGGGCGTGCAGGTTTGGTCAAAACGCCCGAGCGAGTGGCCCGCAGCCTGGAGTTCTTTACCAAGGGGTATGACGAACAGCCCAAGGCCATCGTCGGTGATGCGCTGTTCGTCGAAGAGTACTCCGAGATGATAGTGGTCCGCGACATCGATTTCTTTTCAATGTGCGAGCACCACATCCTGCCTTTCTTCGGTCGCGCCCATGTGGCCTACATCCCCGACCATCACATCGTCGGAATCAGTAAGATTTGCCGCTTGGTCGAATGTTTCGCTCGCCGCTTGCAGGTTCAGGAACGAATGACCTCGCAGGTTGCAAGCACGCTCGAAGATGTGCTCAGCCCTCAGGGCGTCGGCGTCGTGGTGCGTGCCGAACACCTTTGCATGCGAATGCGGGGGGTCGAGAAGCCCAACTCTACGGTGGTAACCAGCGCCTTGCTCGGTGCCTTCCAGAAACGCGATACGCGTCAGGAGTTCATGAACCTGATCGCGAACGGTTCCTAGAACTTGGCCCACCAGGGCAGCCCCGGGTCACCCTCGACCTCGACCGTTACCCCGTATTGCTCCAGCAGACGGCCTTCGGAAAGTGAGAGCGCGGCAATGGCGCCGGCGTGGTCACTTACGGCCTCTACCTCGGCGGCAAGCGCACGAGCGAGCTTTTCCTGGAAGTCCAGTACGTCGGTGGTTGTGACCATCCCGACCTCGTAACGCTTCCTCTGGTTGGCCAGGTTCTCTTCTCCCAGTTGTCGTGCCAACCGTGCCGCGGCCACACGTTGGTAGGCCGAGGCCAGACCGCCGGCGGCACGCTCGACCTCGAGCACGACCCCGGAAAGGACCTCGCGCAAGCGTTCGCGGGCGTATGCCAGTTCAGCTTCGGCGCGCGCGTGGGCCGCACGCGGCGCGGCTCCTGAAAGCGGCACCTCGAAGGTCAGCCCGACGGTGTAACTGTAATGGTCGCCCTCGGTCATGAGGTCGAGCGCGTCGCCATAGGACCCGCCGAAGGCGCTGGTAACCGTCTCGCCGGTGTAGATCGAGGTCAGCGGCACCGCGTTACCGGCCAGGCCTGCAAGCTTGTAACTGCCGACCAGTGCCAGTTCCGGAAGCCGTTCCATACGTGATTGGCGTTCGGACAGTTGGGCGCTGTCGACTGCTATCTGTGCGGCGCGAACCTCGGCCCTGCGCTCAGCCGCGGTCCTGAGACTGGCCTCGAGGTCGAGGGTGGCGGGCTCGGGGAGGTGACGCTGTTCCGGACGAACCGCTCTGGGCCCGCCGCTGTCTATGCCGAACATGACCGTGTACTGCAGCGTCCGTGCGGCCATATCGAGGGTGTGTTCGGCCGCGAGCACCTTTTCCTCACGCTGGGCCGCTTCGGCCCGCGCCTCGCGCACCACCACCGGCGCCAACAGGCCGACATCGACCTTGGCCTGGTTCTGTTTGACCAGTTCGTTGGCCAGCGCGAAAGAACGCCGCTCGACGTCGAGAGCCGCCCCGGCCCGGGTGTGGTCCCAATAGGCCGTTATGACGGTGTAGACGAAGGCCGACAGCTCCGACTCGAAGGTGGCCATGGCGCCGGCCGAAGAGTTACGGGCCAACTCTATGGTCGTGCGCGTCAGGCGTCCGCCCAGGTCTTGCAGGAGCGGCTGTTGGAGCGAGATGCCCAGTCCCGGGTCGTACTGCGGGACCAGCCCCTGGAAGCTCGAGTTCGACGAGCTGCGTGAGTTGGTCCAGCTAAGATCGACCGTGGCGCCGCTGCGGGTGAGTTTGGAGACGGTGACGTCGCCCCACCGCCGGGTCTTTTCGACCACGTCGTTGCCCGACAGCGAGTTGTGGCTGGCGAAACTGTCCTCGCTGACCCCCAGGTCGACCAACAAGGTGGGCTCGTAGGCGGCAACCGCACCGGCGATGTCCTGGCGGGCGGCGCGTGGGATGTGCGATAGCGCGCGAAGTCCCGGGTTGTTGGCAACCGCGGTGCGTACCGCCTCGGTAAGACTGATCGCTACCGGGTCCCCGCCGGCCGCTTTGACCGAGGCGAGCAGCCCGGCGATGTCGTCGCTGGCTTCGGGGCCTTCGGCCCGTGCCCCCGGCGCTGCCGCATTCAGGATGAGAGCCATGGTCAGCACTCCGGCCATGGTCGAAATGAATGAAACGGGGTGTTCGTGTCGTCTCCTCATCCGGTCATTCTAGCGCAAGGGCGTCCGCGTTGCCGCTCGCCGGTTCGGCATGCGCTGCAGTCCCTGGACAAGCTTTGCTCTCCGGGTCGGCCAGGCTATGAGGAACTCGAAACGGCCCGAACGATGTTGAAACGTTATCTATTGGCACCCGGGCCCACTCCGGTCCCTCATCAGGCCATGCTCGCGATGGCGGCGCCCATCATCCATCACCGGACACCGGAGTTCAGCCGGGTGTTCAGGCGTGCCGCAGACGGTGCCAAGCGGCTGTTTGGGACCACTGAAGATGTGATGATGCTGGCCGCGACCGGCACCGGGGGCATGGAGGCGGCGGTGACCAACACGCTGGCCAAGGGCGATCGCGTGGTCGTGGTCCGCGGCGGTAAGTTCGGCGAGCGCTGGGAGGAGATTGCGACTGGTTACGGGCTCGAACCGGTGGTCGTCGATGTCGAGTGGGGACGTGCCGTGGATGTGGCCGAGGTGGCCGCCGCGCTAGAGGGAGACCCTGCGCCGAAGGCCGTTCTCATGCAGGCCAGCGAGACCTCGACAACGGTCTTCCATCCGGTGGCCGAGATAGCCGGGCTCACCCGCGAGCGGGACTGCCTTTTAATAGTTGACGGGATAACCGCCGTGGGCGTGGTCGATATGGCCATGGACGCCACCGGCATCGACGTGCTGGTCACCGGTTCGCAAAAGGCGCTGATGCTGCCGCCGGGCCTGGCCCTGGTGGCGCTCAGTCAGAAGGCCTGGGCGATGGCCGAGGGTTCGGACTTGCCGCGCTATTACTTCGATCTGGCCAAGGAACGCAAGAACCTGGCCGACGACACCTCGGCCTACACGCCGGCGGTATCTTTGGTCAGCGGACTTGCCGCCGTCATCGATCTCATAGAGGAGACCGGCGGGGTCACAGAGGTGTACCGGCGTCACGGGATACTTGCCGAGGCCACCAGAACCGGCCTGACCGCGATGGGACTGCGTCTGCTCGCGCCCGAAGCGCCGAGCCCGGCTGCGACCGGCGCCTATCTGCCCGACGGGGTAAAGGGCGGCGAGGTCACCCGTTACATGCGCGATGTGATGGGTGTGACCGTGGCCGGTGGTCAGGGTCACCTAAAGGGCAAGATAGTGCGCCTGGCACACATCGGTTACGCTGACTGCTTCGATGTCGTGGTCGCGCTCGCGGCGCTCGAGATGGCCCTTGCCCGTTTCGGGGCTGCCGGCCAGCCGGGCGCGGCGGTCGCCGCGGCCCAACCGGTGCTGGCCCGCCTCTACGAAGGCGAGAAGGGATAGGACATGGCCGACCTTCGTAAGGTCCTGATCTCGGACAAGCTCGCGCCCGAAGGAGTGGCCATCTTGGAGCAGGCCGCCGGTATCGAGGTCGAACACCTGCCGGGGCTGAAGCCCGAAGAGCTGGCCGCCCGGGTGGCCGGATGCCACGGGCTACTGGTCCGCAGCGGGACCCGTGTTACCCGCGAACTTCTAGAGGCCGCGGACTCTCTCGAGGTCGTCGGGCGGGCCGGTATCGGGGTGGACAACGTCGATGTCGAGGCCGCCAGCAAACGCGGAATCGTGGTCATGAACACGCCCACCGGCAACAACGTGACGACCGCCGAGCACACCATCTCAATGCTACTCGCGGCCGCGCGCCACATCGCGCGCGCCGATGCTTCTGTGCGTGCCGGCCAGTGGCGGCGCAGCGATTTCATCGGGACCGAGGTCTGCAACAAAACTCTCGGAATCATCGGTACCGGCAATGTCGGCGCAATCGTTGCCGACCGCGCGCGCGGGCTGAAAATGAAAGTAATCGCCTACGACCCTTATATAACCGAAGAGGCCGCCGAGCGTGCCGGCATAGAACCCGTGCCCCTCGCCGAACTCTACGCGCGTTCCGACTTCATCAGCGTTCACACGCCGCTGACTCCGGAGACCGAAGGCATGGTCGGGCGTGAGGCCATAGAACAGATGAAGCCGGGGGTCAGGGTCATCAACTGTGCGCGCGGTGGCATCATCGATGAGCAGGCTCTGGCCACGGCCATCGCCGAGGGCAAGGTCGCGGCTGCGGCCATAGACGTGTTCACCGACGAGCCGCCCCCGGCCGACCACCCCTTGTTGGGGCTCGATGAGGTCGTGGTCACACCGCACCTCGGTGCAAGCACCGATGAGGCCCAACTAAATGTTGCCGTAGCGGTGGCCGAGCAGATGCGCGATTTCCTGCTCCACGGCGTAATCACCAATGCGGTCAACGTTCCCTCGTTGCCGCCCGAGACCGCCGAGGCGCTGCTGCCTTACCTGAGCTTGGGTTCGCGGATTGGCAGCATGCACGCACAGCTGGCCGGACGAATACCCAACGAGGTCACCATAGAGTTCCAGGGCGAGGTCGCCGAGGCCGACTCGCGTCCGGTCACCGCGGCCGTGCTCGAGGGACTGCTCGGCGCGGTAATGGAATCTCCGGTCAACACGGTAAACGCCCCTCTGCTGGCGCGCGAGCGCGGGGTCAAGGTCGCCGAGGTGCGCACACTGGAGGCATCCGGGTTTGCCAGCGCCATCCAGATCACCTTCACCGCCCGAGGGCGCAGCAATATCATCGCGGGGGCCGTCTTCGGTGGCCGGGTCGCAAGACTGGTCCGCTTCGACGACTTCTATCTCGAGTGTGTGCCCGAAGGCATAATCCTTGTCCTTCACAACCGCGACGTGCCCGGTGTGGTCGGCAGGGTCGGGACCTTTCTCGGTGACGAGGGGGTCAATATCGCCGGGTTGGCGTTGGGCGGTGACGGAGAGCAGGCGGTCTCCTTCGTCCATGTCGACAAGGCTCTCAGCCACGAGCAACTCGAAGCACTCAGGGCGCTCAAGGACATTACTGGCGCCGACATGGTCGAGTTGGATTAGGCGTGGCCAGGCCACGCGACTCGGTTAACAGTCTGGTCGTCATCGGCCTCCAGTGGGGTGACGAGGGCAAGGGCAAGATCGTCGATTTGCTGTCGGCCGATGCCGACGTCGTGGTCCGTTTTCAGGGCGGCAACAACGCGGGGCACACATTGGTGGTCGACGGTGAGACCACGGTGCTGCACGTGGTGCCCTCGGGGATTTTGCACCCACAGAGCGTGAACCTGATCGGTCCCGGTGTCGTCGTCGACCCCGAAGCGCTGCTCTCTGAAATCGATGCACTCACCGAGAGAGGCGTGCTTCGCGATCCGTCGCGGATCCGCGTCTCCGGGCGGGCGCACGTGATCCTTCCGTGGCACAGGGCTCTCGACGCGGCACGCGAAGAGAAGGCCCAGAGCAAGTCGATCGGCACCACCCGTCGGGGCATCGGTCCGGCCTACGAGGACAAGGTGGCCCGCCGCGGCATCCGTGTAGCCGACCTGCTCCACGCGGAAGGGCTGCGCGAGCGACTCGAGCGAGTGGCCGAGTTCAAAAATTTTGAGCTGGAGAAGTTTTACGGGTGTGCGCCGATCGACGTGGCCGAGCTCTGCGAGCAGGCGCTGGCCTGGGGGCGCCGGTTGGGGCCCTATGTGGATCACACCGGGCGCTTGCTCGACCGTGCGCTTCGCGACGGCAAGTGTGTTCTCTTCGAGGGGGCCCAGGGCACCTTCCTGGACATCGATCACGGCACTTATCCCTTTGTAACCTCGTCGAATTGTGTCGCCGGGGCAGTCTGCACCGGCTCGGGGGTTGGCCCGACCAAGATCGACCGCGTGCTCGGGATCACCAAGGCCTACACCACGCGCGTCGGAAGCGGGCCCTTTCCCACGGAAGACGAAGGGGAGGTGGGCGAGCGCCTGCGGGTCGCGGGCAACGAGTTTGGGGCCACCACGGGGCGACCCCGCCGCTGTGGCTGGCTCGATGCCGTGATGCTGCGCGAGGCGGTCACGGTCAACGGCATCACCGATCTAGCCATCAACAAACTCGACGTGCTGTCGGGTTTCGCCGAGATTCCGGTGGCGACGGCCTACCGAATCGACGGCAAGTTGTGCCACGAGTTTCCGATGACCCTCGATGAGGTGCGTCGCGCCGAGCCGGTTTTCGAGACCTTCCCGGGCTGGAACGAGGACATTCAGGGCGCCCGGTGCCTCGAGGACCTTCCCGACGCAGCGCGACACTACGTCGAGGCCATCGAACGGCTGGTGGACGTGCCGGCGGCGTTGCTCTCGGTGGGCCCCGGACGGGACGAGACGATTGTCCGCCGCGAACTCTTTGGTGAGACCAGCTAGGACGCGCGAACCGGCCCCCGGCGCACTTCACGGTGGGGCGGGCGGTTCCGGCAGCCACGACGGCGCCCGCGCCCTGAGCGCCCCCGGACGGGCGAGCGGGGCGGCACGCTCGAAGCGCGGGGGGCCCCGCTCGCCCGCGGGCCCCGGGAACTTCGGTGGACACCAGTACAAGGATTCCCGGAACACTGGGGTGATGGCGGGAGAATAGCGAACAAAAGGCGAAAGTCGAGCACAGCGACCTGACGGCGCCGTGGCAGCGCCACACGAGGCTTTCCCGATCGGGGTTTGGGCAAAGCAGCCCGAAGTTCTGCGCTCCGGGCCTCGACACCCGTCGGCGCGGGTGGTACTCCCGGCGTGGGCCCGTAGCTCAGTTGGTAGAGCAGCGGACTTTTAATCCGTCGGTCCAGGGTTCGAGCCCCTGCGGGCCCACCAGTTTATTGCGGTGCGTTTGGCATCGCGGGAGGAAGCTATGCAGCGTGCGCTCGTCACCGGCGCGAACTCAGGGATCGGTCGCGCCACCGCTATCGCGTTGGCCGAGGCCGGTTACGAGGTCTTTGGCGCCATGCGCAGCCTCGAGAAGGGCGCGAAGTTGATCGAGGGCGTGCGCGAACGGGGCGGGACCCTGCACCCGATCGAACTTGATGTCTCCTGCGCCGCCTCCGTCACGCGAGCGGCCGAGGTTGTCGCAGCGCAGGGGGGGCCGCTCGATGTCCTCGTCAACAACGCGGGGATCGCGCACAACGCCTGCGTCGAGGACGTCGACATAGACGCCGCGAAGGAAGTGTTCGAGACGAACTACTGGGGCGTGATTCGCTGCGTGCAGGCGTTTTTGCCGGGAATGC
>JAYGCK010000120.1:0-11180 GCA_046583395.1 Deltaproteobacteria bacterium | reverse complement strand
GTGGTGACTCCGCCGCGGAGATTGCAGGCGTCACACTCCGAGAGCGGACAGTTGAGGTCATCGCCGCCGCACAATTGGCCCTGGTTCGGACCACCCATGCACTTAACCTCTTCATCCGAGCAGGGGCCCCCTGGGATGAGTCCAGTGATTGCTCCGTCGGGTACATCCGGTGAGGTGGACTGCCGTTTGACGGTTGAGGGGTCTGCTTCCCCATTGTCGAACAGAGAGCAATACTTGATGGTTCGTTCGGCTTCAGAGCCCGTGAAATGCATGAATGGGTCTGGCTCAAGTTCAAAGGCATCTTGGTAGTCGTAGCTCTCGTAGAAGATGTCGTCCGGGTCCCCAGGCAGACAGTTCGGGTCGGTGGTGGTTCCGAGGCCAGGAGCGTCGGGGCCATCTCCACATGGCTCGTTGGGTGGCAGATAGTAACGCCACCGTATTCCCCGCTTGTGAGTGTGGGAACTTAGGCCGTATAACAGCGCGCCTTCGTCGAAGGTGTAGGTTGCGCAGTACTCGCGACTTTCAAAGGGCGGTACATCCTGGGTGAATATGTTCCTAGACGCGAAGATTCCTCGGGCGGGGAACCGGCGATCGTCGGTGTACCCGAAGTTGAACCAGGCCTCCATGTTCATATCGTCATTAGTGAGGTTGAAGGCGTGGCTGTTCCACACGACGACGGCGGCAAGAGGCAGGCGTGACCATACGCCATCGGGCCTGTTGCTGACGTTGGTTGCCTCCTGGGCACCACCGAAACTCGGGGCGTTGTTGATGAAAAGACCGTAGTCGGGAGGGCCGTAGCCGCCGTCAGCTAGGCAAGCAACGCCTGACTTTGTCTCTCCCCCGCAGACGCCACCTGGACAGGGGTCTTCCCCCCCCGTCCATTTGGAAGTTGGGTCGCAGGCCTGTCCGGCATTTTCCCCCAGATAACAGCGCCACTGGCCCCAGCCTGGGTCGTCCCAACCGTAGGCACCGTCATAGTAGTGGATTATCGAATGGTGCGATTGCGGGTCTTGGGCCAAGCGGATGGAATTGTACGTGTAGCACTCGCTGGTGTCGTTCGTTCCGGGTGCTCGGCTGCACGGGACACGGTACTCGTCTGGGACCATGCTGCTTACATCGTAGTAGCTTGGCACGCAGCCCTCGAACTCGGATTGAGAGTCTAGGGGGTACCCCGGCATTGCTACCTGGTGACCGGTGCCTGGGGCTGGTGCATCTGGTTGAGGAATCTTGTTAGGGGAGGCCGGGGGAAGGCAGCTCTCGAACAGTTCTGATGTGCCTTCGACTACACCGTCCTCTGGAGCACCAGCGCGTATCCATAGCCTTAGAGCAGCCAGATGGTCCTCGCTTACGGTCTCGGCATTTGATGGCATCGGCGAGCCGGGCACACCTGATGTTCCGGAGGTCTTGGCGGCCAGCTTCATGTAGAGCATGCTGAGGTCTTGGTCACCTGGGAAGATCCGCATGGTTCCGGGATCTATTGACGAGGCCACGCTGATCAAAGAGTCATGTGAGAGGCTCGTGCGCAGGTCGAGCCCTCCGGCTTGTGCGGAGCCATGACACACATTGTTACTGCACTGGTATAGTTCGCTGTCGAAGATTATGTCCTGAACTGCCTCGAAAGTGCTTTGGTAATCGGTCGAGTCCTGTTCGCAACCTTCGCAAGCGGTTGAGCAGGTGTCGGAGTTCGAGTCGTTACCATCGTCACACGATTCGTTCAGTTCGAGGATTCCGTTGCCGCAAACCGGGCTACATTCGGTGGGCTGTGATGCACCTTTGGCCATGACCTTGCCAGTTTCGTTCTTACGGAACTCGGAGAACCCGGCGCAATAGCGCTCAGTACCGAGACGTAGGCTTATATCGACACTGTCCTGGGCGCTTAGTATGTCGTAGTCCCAATGTTGCCCTTTGGACTTAACCAGCAGACTCCCGCCGTTAGGGCCTTTCTTGATCATTACGATAGATACGCCACCTGAGTAGGCGTAGCGGTGGTTGCTCTTATACTTCCATCCCTTGGGTGCGTCTGGTTTGCCGAGCTGCTTCCAGCGTGAGGGGATCAGGCGAATGAGCCCAGAGCTGCCGTCGTACTGTCCAGCGCCGCGAACGATGAGGTTGCTTGGCACTGAGGTGAGATCCTCGGTCACCTCGTAGACAGATAGCTGTTTCTTGGTCTTGAAGGTGAACTTGCGCTTTCCGGGTCGCCCAGCCGGGTCGCTCATCTTGAGCTTGCCGCCGGCCACGGTGTGCGATTCGTCGTGCGCGCGCGCCGCGGGCGCCGACAACATCAGGGCGGGAAGGGCCAGTGCGCTGAGTGCTATACCGAAGTACTTGGAAGTCATGGAATTAACCTGGCCAGGCTAGCCGTCTTGGCAAGCTTTGAGTAGCTCCCCGGCCCTTCGATGTCCCTTAGCAGGCTATAAAGAGGCTATTGGGAAGCGGACCATCTGTCAACGAAAAAACTGTGCATATCCCCGTTTGGGGGTGGGGCATCTGGAATACGGTTCACCCTGGACGATAAGGGTTCAGACCAGCGCACTGGCGGTGCCTACGACAACCTTGGTTCCATCGGCCTTTTCCACCCAGGCCTGCATCGAAACCCGTGTCCGGCCGGCCTCGGGGGCCTGGCCGCTGACCGCCGCGCGGGCCCTGACGGTCTCGCCGGCCCACAGGACGTTGACCAGTCGCAGGTCCATCTTCCCACCGGCCAGCCAGCCGTCGGCGAAGCGGCCGGTCATCAGCTCGGACACTAAACAGACCGGCAGCATCCCCTGCACCACGATGTCGGGGAAGCCGAGCTTGCGGGCCTCCTCGCGGTCGGTGTGGTAGTTGCGGCCCGGTCCCGAGAACAGCCGGCACATCTCTTCATCGACCGTTCGTTCGAGCGGGGCCAGTTGCTCAAGGCCGTCGGTGTCCAGTTGGAAGTCACGGCCCGCCCGTTTTTCGCGGTCCTTGTCGACGACCGCCGCACCGCCCGTGCCGTTGTCGTCCACAAGGAAGCTTTGATGTGTGATGCCGCGGTTGAGGAGCTGCCCGGCCGGTGACATCAGCCAGGTCTCCTTTACCACATAGTCGCGTCCGCGTTTGCGGTAACGGTCGCGCACGAAGGACCGTGTGCTGGCGTCCGTTCCCACCGGTACCTGCTCGAACAATTCCCACTCCTGCCTGGCATGCAGGTTCCCGAAGATGTTGGCCAGGTACCAATCGAAATCGCGGTAACATTCAGAGTGGAGGACAAGTCCCGGGACGGTGCTGTCGTAAAGCGCAAGGTCGCTGCGCAGTGCCTGGCGGTATGCCGCGACCAGTTCCTGGTCCAGCGTCAGGTCGCGCCCGCCGCATTGGCGGCCCACAAAGACCGGTTCGCCTTCCATGTTCATCGCCGCGCATTAGACCGCCTCGCCGTCAGCGAGGCAACGCAGGGTTGTCTCGGCCGGGGGGCGGGCCTAGGTTCGCCGCCGGGAGCATATGGATTACGGCATCAACATCTTTCCCACCGAGTACAGCATCGAGCCGGCCGAGTTGGCCCGCCAGGCCGAGGACCGCGGCTTTAGTTCGCTGTGGTTCCCCGAGCACACCCACATTCCGGTCAGCCGACTGAGTCCCTATCCGGGCGGCGGCGACCTTCCCAGGCCTTACTACGATTCCTACGACCCCTTCGTTGCGCTGGCCATGGCCGCCGAGGCCACCACGACTATCAAGCTCGGTCTGGGCGTCTGCCTGGTGGTCGAACGCGACCCTATCGCGCTGGCCAAGACCGTTGCCAGTCTCGACCGCTTGTCGGGCGGCCGGGTGTTGTTCGGGGTCGGCGGTGGTTGGAACGCCGAGGAGATGGCCAACCACGGCACCGAGTTCGGACGCCGCTGGAAGGTGCTGCGCGAAAGGGTGGAGGCGATGAAGGAAATCTGGACCAAGGACGAGGCCGAGTATCATGGCGAGTTCGTCGACTTCGGCCCCGTGTTTTCCTGGCCCAAGCCGCTGCAGTCGCCGCACCCGCCGGTCTATATCGGCGGCGCGGCACCATGGGCGCTACGCCGTGCGGTGCGTTACTGCGACGGTTGGATGCCTATCGGTGTTCGCGACGAAATCCTGACGCACATCCCCGAGTTGAGAAAGGCGGCCCGGGATGCCGGCCGTGACCCCGATTCTCTCGAGGTCGTGGTCTACTGGGCCGACGGTGATACGGACACGCTGCGTGCCTATCGCGACGCGGGTGTTAGCCAGGTGACCTTCGGCCTGCCCTCGGAGGGCGCCGACAAGGTGCTTCCCATGCTCGACCGTTACGCTGAGGCCGTGGCCGGCGTTAGCGGATAGTCGCGCGCGCGTTCTTTACGACCTCGACCTCGCGTTCCTTGACCCTAGCGCTGAGTATCATCTCGGTGTCCGATTCCTTCCATATGTCGGTGACTATGGTTTCGCCGGGCATCACCGGCGCGGCGAATCGTACCTTGATGGAACGGAAGCGGGTCGGGTCGCCGTCGCAGACCGTGTCTATGACCGCGCGACCGACATTACCGAAGGTGCAAAGGCCGTGCAGGATGGGACGATCGAAGCCGGCCATGCCTGCAAAATCCGGGTCGATGTGCAGCGGGTTACGGTCGCCGCTCAAGCGGTAGATGATGGCCTGGTGGGCCATGGTCGGTATCTCGTGCGAGATATCGGGGGCGCGGTCGGGCCGCTCGTTGCCGGCTGGTGGGCCCGATTCGCCGCCGAAGCCGCCCTCGCCGCGAGCGAAGATGCCGTACTCGTTCTTGAACAGCGCCGTGCCGTCCTTGGACGATGTAAGCGTCTCAATGACGATGAGCGCGCCCTTGCCCTTGTCGTAGACGGCCTTCACCCGCGAGGTTGTCTCGGCCTCGGCCGCCGTCGGCATCTCGTCGCACAGTATCTCCAAGTACTGCTCGCCGTGCAGTATCATCATCAGGTCGAGCTCGAGGCCGGGGGTGTCGCCGAGCGAGCCGAGTGCGTTGAAGGTGGGAATCACCCCGAAGGTCGGAATGGCCTTGAGGTCCTTCTCGTAGGTGTAGCGCAGCACCGAAGGGTCGGTGGGCGGTTTGTCGGCGCCCACGCCCAGTCCGAGTGCGTAAAGCATCACGTCCTTCTCGTTCCAACTGCAGGGGCTGGGGTCGGAGCTTGCGGCCATGGCGGCTTGCGGATCTACGGGCATTGTCTAACTCCTTGGCTCAAAGTGCGCGTTTTATAAGGGCCACCTTGCAACAAGTAAAGACCCGTGGAACAAGGTCCGGCCGTGGACTTCGGACTTAGCCAGGAACAGGACCAGTTAAAGTCGCAGGTGCGCCGCTTCCTCGACGCCGAGTGTCCGGTCGACAAGGTTCGCGCGCTCGTCGAGTCCGAAGAGCCTTACGACACCGGTCTTTGGATCAAAGTATCGGAACTCGGCTGGCCGGCTATCGTAGTGCCCGAAGAGCACGGAGGGCTCGGCATGGCCTGGGAGGACGTTGCGGTGGTGGCCGAGGAGACGGGCCGCAGTCTGTTTCCCGCGCCCTTTCTTGCGACCGCCGTCGCGGCCCGTGCCATTACCAAGTTGGGCAGCGCCGGACAGTGCGCCCGTTATCTTCCCGATATCGCTTCGGGTTCGCTCATCGCTGCGCTCGCGATGATCGACGCGGGCGGCCCGGCCGACCCCGGAAGCCTGGAGCTTTCCGTGTCCACCAACGGTAGCGGCCTCAGGCTCGACGGCACTAAAGAGTTCGTTGCTTGGGGGCAGGCGGCGGGACTCTTACTCTTTCCTGCGCGCGAGGCCGGCGGCGTGAGCCTGTTTGCGGTGCCGTCGGCGGCCGAAGGTCTGACCGTCACCCCCTTGACCCTAATAGATCCCACCAAGCGCGCTGCGCGAATAGAGCTTGACGGCGTGTCGGTCACCGAGGACCAACGCCTGGGCCAGCCGGGCAAGGCCTGGGAGGTGCTCGAAGGCGTTCTCGATGCGGCCACGGTCGCGCTTGCGGCCGAGATGACCGGGGCTGCCGATGCCGCGGTCGCGCTGGCCACCGAATACGCGAAGGTACGCGAGCAGTTTGGACAGCCGATAGGACGCTTCCAGGGCATCAAGCACCGGTTGGCCGAGCTTCACGTCGGCGTCGAGTCCTCGCGTTCGCTTGCCTACTACGCCTCCTGGGCCGTCGATAATGCCACCGACGTTCCGCTTCGCGCGTCCATGGCCAAGGCCCGTGCCTCCGAGACCCTCGAACAGGCCGGCGAGGAGTGCATACAGATACACGGCGCCATTGGTTTCACCTGGGAGTGCGACGCGCACTTCTACTACAAGCGGTCTCGTTATTCCCGCAACCTTCTGGGCTCCCCCGAGTACCACAACGAACGCGTTCTCAGCGTTCAAGGCATCTGAGAGGACAGGATGGATTTCGGTTTCAGCAAACAGGAGGAGGCCTTCCGCCAGGAGGTCCGTAAGTTCCTTGCCGCCAATAACCCCAATAACGAGGTCAAGATCGAGATAGGCGAGGACATGGACGCCACCCTCGACGGCCTTCCTAAGCTTCTGGCGTGGAACCAGGCCCTCTACGAGAAGGGCTGGGTCGGTTACTCCTGGCCCAAAGAGGTCGGCGGTGGCGGCGGTGGTATCGTCGAACAGATGATCCTCAAGCAGGAGTGCGCCCAGGCCCATGCGCCCGCGCTCGGCATCTCGTTCATGGGTCTTGCCTGGGTCGGTCCCTCGATAATCGCTTATGGGACCGAAGAGCAGAAACAGAGGTTCGTCCCGGCCATCCTCAAGGGCGAGGAGCAGTGGTGCACGGGTTATTCGGAGCCCGGTTCGGGCAGCGACCTGGCTTCGCTTCAATGCCGGGCCGACCGCGACGGAGACGATTACGTCATAAACGGTCAAAAGATATGGACATCCATCGCCCAGTGGGCCCAGTGGATGATCCTGCTCGTGCGCACCGACTTCGAGGCCTCCAAACACCTCGGCATCACCTGCGTGCTGGTTCCGATGGACAGCGAGGGGCTTACGGTCAAGCCGATCAAGACGATGAACGGGGATTCGCCCTTTTGCGAGATATTCTTTGACAACGTTCGTATTCCCGTCGGTAACCGGCTTGGCCAAGAAGGCCAGGGCTGGGACGTGACCAAGCACGCGCTTGCCAACGAGCGCAGTTCGATAGCCGAGGTCACCGGCCTTCAGCACGACCTGGAGGACCTCGAGGCGCTTGCGGCAGAGTGTCGTATCAACGGCCGCCCCAGCATCGAGGACCCCTGCATCCGCCAGCGCCTGGCCAAGCTCCAGATAACCGTCGAGGCCATGCGGCTAAATGGCCTGCGTTTTCTCACCAAGCAGCTACGTGGCGAGTCTGTCGGCGCCGAGACCTCGGTCAACAAGCTGATGCGGGCCGCGTGCGAGGTCGAGGTGGGGCACCTGGCCTGTGACATCCAGGGTTCCTACGGTGCGCTCACCAAGGGGTCGCCCGGCGTGGTGGCCGGCGGAAAGTGGCAGAAGAAGTCCATGTCCTGGCCTGCCGTGGTCATCGGCGGCGGCACCCCCAATGTGCAACGCAACGTGATCGCCGAACGCATACTCGGACTTCCGCACGATTCCTGAGCCGCCGGCGTGGCCATCACCCTCTACTCGACCACCTATTGTCCGTACGCCTGGCGAACGCGCATCGTGCTCCACGAAAAGAAGGTTCCCTTCAAGGTTTTCGAGGTTGACCTCAAACAGAAACAGGGTGAGTTCATCGACGTTTCGCCCACCGGCAAGGTCCCGGTCTTCGTCGATGACGGCACCACGCTTTGGGAATCGATGGTCGTCAACGAGTATCTCGAAGAGACCCACCCCGAGCCCAACCTGCTCGGTGTCGCCCCGGCCGAGAAGGCCGAGGTCAGGACCGAGATAATCGACCTCAACTGGAACCGCAGCCAGCCGCTGGCCAAGTTGGCCGCGATGTTCCTTTACGGCAGGCTCGAGAAGGACAACGAACGGATCGAGCGGCAGCTCGGCCGTTGGAACGGATACCTCAATTTCTTGGACCAGATATTCAGCACCCGCCTGTGGCTGGCCATCGGCAGGTTCTCGATGGCCGATATCAGTCTTTATACGACGGTCTCAATCAGCCACGGTTTCGGGCTCGGCCAGGACAAGGAACGGCCGGCCCTGGCCACCTGGATGGACAGAATGAACGACCGCGATGCGGTAAGGCGTTCGGCGCCCGCTGGACTGCCTGAGCTGCACTGACCCCCAAAGGAGCACACACGACATGGGAGAGGCCTACATACTCGACGCCGTGCGCACACCGCGCGGCAAGGGCAAATCATCGGGACGTTTGCACGAGGTGCATCCTCAGGAACTGCTGGCCACCTGTTTAAAGGCGCTCGACGAACGCAGCGATTTCGACCCTGCCGGGGTCGAGGACGTGGTGGCCGGTTGCGTGTCGGCCACCGGCGAGCAGGGCGCCTGCATAGGCAGGATGGCCGTGCTGGCCGCCGAATGGCCCAACGAGGTCACCGGCGTAACCCTCAACCGCTTCTGTGGTTCGGGTCAGCAGGCTGTCAACTTCGCCTTGATGGGCGCTGCGGCCGGTTTCCAGGACCTCGTCGTTGCAGGCGGGGTCGAGAGCATGTCGAGGGTCCCAATGGGTGCGGACAAGTCGGGCATCGATGGCCACAATCCGCATCTTAGAGAACTGCACCCCCTGGTCCCCCAGGGCATCTCGGCCGACCTCATCGCTGCATGCGAGGGTTTTTCACGCCAGGATGTGGACGCCTTTGCCGTTGCTAGCCAGACCCGTTGCGGGCAGGCCACGGCCGACGGGCGTTTCGAGGCAAGCATAGTGCCGGTGCGGGACGCCACAGGTGAGGTCGTTCTCGACCGCGACGAGCATCCGCGCCCGGGCACGACGTTGGAAAGTCTCGGCAAGCTCGAGCCCTCCTTCACCGAGGTCGGCAAATACGTGCAAAAGGGCGACGAGATGAGCTTCAACGAGAAGGCGATGATGACCTATCCCGAGGTCGAGCGCATCGACCACGTGCACCACGCCGGCAACTCGTCGGGCATAGTCGATGGCGCCTCGGCCCTGTTAATTGCGTCGGAGAACTATGTTGCCGAACATCCCGAGGCCAAGCCGCGTGCCAAGGTCCGTTCGATGGCCACTGCCGGCGATGAGCCGGTCATAATGCTCACCGCGCCGGCCCCTGCGTCCAAGGTCGCACTCGACAAGGCCGGCATGAACTGGGGGGACATTGACCTTTTCGAGGTCAACGAGGCCTTTGCCGCCGTCGTCCTCAAGTTCATGAAGGAGTCGGGGGTGGCCCACGACAAGGTCAATGTCAACGGCGGCGCTATCGCGCTTGGACACCCGCTCGGGGCCACCGGTGGCATGCTAATCGGAACGGCCATTGACGAGATGGAGCGGGCCGACCTTGAGACCGCGCTGGTCACGATGTGCATCGGTGGTGGCATGGGTATCGCCACCGTTCTCGAAAGGGTCTAGCCGCCTAGCTCGAAGCTTCTAGTTCGGCCATAAGGGCGAACAGCCCCATGAGGTCGAAGTCCGGGGCCTCGGCGCCGGCCAGTTCGCGGTAGACCGTGTCCACATTGACCGCTACGCGTTCGCGTTCACCCCAACCGGCGAACTCGCCCAGCGCTATGTCGCGGGCCGCCTCGGCCGCGCTCATGCCGGCCTCGAAGCGGTCCGTGGCCTCTTTCTCTATGAAACTGAGGTAATCGCGTACCTGTCCGACGCCGTTCTTGTCGGTGACCGGGCCGTGGCCGGGCACGACCACGTCGATGTCCATAGCCAACATCAGGTCGCAGGCCTTTATCCAGTTAGATACCGGCCCGGCCCAAACGATGGGCGTTCCGCCGATGAAGAGGATGTCGCCGGTGTAAATGGTACGGGCTGACGGCACGTGGACCAGAACATCGCCACGCGTGTGCGCCGGGCCTACCTCGATAAGCTCGACGGTACGGCCGGAGACCTCGACCGAAAGGTGTCCTTCGAACACGCGGGTGGGCGGGGTCAACTCTATTCCGGCAAAGTCGAAGCGCCCGAAACAGGCCTTGGCGTAATCGCCTGCCGGGCCCAGGCCCTCGCCGCTGGCAAGGGCGGCAAGCAGCGAGGGTTCGAGTTCGAGCATCTCCTCACCGCAGGCCTTGGAGCCGATTATCTCGGCACCCTCGACAAGTTGGTTGCCCCAGCAATGGTCGCCGTTGGCGTGGGTGTTGACCAGCGTGCCTATCGGGGCCTCCGTCGTTACCGGCGCCAACTCGTCGAGCATCTGCCGGGTAAGCGGCAGGTCGAAGAGCGTGTCGACCAGCAAGGATGCGTCCTGGCCGCGTATGAGCCCGGCGTTCGACAAGCCCCAGGAGCCGTCGGGTTGTAGGTAGGCCCAGCAACCCTGGCCGGTCTCGTGAAGACCTCGGGGGTAGACTGTTGCGGGGTTCACTTAGGCGACGATATGTAATCTATTGGCGCCATGCGAATAGGATTGATGACGGGAACCGGTGACTCCGAGAGCCTCGAGGATGCGGTCGGACAGATAGTACGTGCCGAGGCCGATGGTTTTGCCTCGGCCTGGCGCGCTCAAATCATGGGACTGGACGCGCTAACGGTCTTTGCGCTGGCCGCCGAAAAGACCAGCCGTATTGAGTTGGGCACGGCCGTGGTGCCGACCTACCCGCGCCATCCCCACTCCTTGGCGATGCAGGCGGCAACGGTCAACGTGGCCTCGGGCGGCCGTTTGGCGCTCGGGGTGGGGCGCAGCCACAAGATCGTCATCGAGGACATGCTCGGGCTCAGTTACGACAAGCCCATCTCGCACATGCGCGATTATGTTTCCGTGCTGCGCGGCCTCCTCGACGGCGGCAACTGTTCGGTCGACGGCGCGGCCTACAAGGTCAACGCCAGTGTTGGCGTGAAGGATGCCTCGCCGGTTCCAATTCTGGTGGGCGCGTTGATGCCCCGGATGCTCGAGCTTTGCGGAGAGCTTTGCGACGGTACGCTCACCTGGATGAGCGGGCCCAAGCATCTGGCCAAGAACGTGGTTCCCGTGCTCAACGGCGCGGCCGAGCGCGCCGGGCGGCCCAAGCCGCGCACGGTGGTCTCGCTTCCGGTCTGCGTCACCGATGACCCGGAGCAGACCCGCCGCTTGGCCGCCAAGCTCTTCGTCATCTACGGTACGCTTCCGGTCTATAGGGCCTGCCTGGACGAGGAAGGCGTTGA
>JAYGCK010000109.1:0-2861 GCA_046583395.1 Deltaproteobacteria bacterium | reverse complement strand
CCGGTTGAAGAAGGGAACCTCGTTATCGGGCGACTGCACCGCCTCCAGGTAGAGGCGATAGCGGTCGGCCTGCGAGGCCAGGGACTTGCCTTTCGGCTTCTTGCGCTTGGCCATCGGCCAAAACTATTGCGGTAGGCCCGCCAGGTGAAGCGGCTACCGCACACGTCAGGCGCGTTTCAGTCGAGCGCGGCGACGTAGGCCGGACTGTCAACCACATAGGTGGCATGGTATGTCGGCGTCGTGTCGGTCAAACGGATAGAGCCGGACGAGGCGGCCGGGCTGCTGGCCGAGGGATGGAGCTACCTCGATGTTCGTTCGGTCCCCGAGTTCGACCAGGGCCACCCCGAGGGGGCTTACAACATCCCGATCATGCATGCGGCCGGCGGGCGTATGCAGGCCAACCCCGACTTCGTGGTGGAGGTCGAAAGCGCGTTCCCGAAGGACTCGCGCCTGGTGGTGGGCTGTAAGAGCGGCGGGCGTTCGTTGCGTGCGGCCGAAGTGCTGACCGGTCAGGGTTACACCGACATCGTCGACATGCGCGGTGGCTTTGGCGGCGAGCATGACCCACAGACCGGACAGGTAAGCTGTGCCGGTTGGCAGGCCCGCGGGCTGCCGGTCTCGGCAGAGGCCGGGGCGGACCGCGACTACAGCGCCCTTAAAAGGGAAGGCTGAGGACGCTGGTCCGGCTTACCCCCAAAAGGGTGGGTCGCTTAAACATGGACAGCTCCGCGGCCTTCGGCCTATAGTCAGGGGAATGTCCATCCGCGTTTCCTTTTCTCTCGCGATGCTGGCCGCTGGCCTTGTGGCTGCGCTAGGTCTAGCCGCCAGTCCGGCCCAGGCCGGCGATTGCAGCGCCGAACTTTTGGACAACCCCAAGGGCGTCGAGAAGTACGTAAAGAAAAGGTGGAAGGCCGTGCGTAAGTGCGCCAAGAAGGCCAAGCTGGCCTGTCCGCAGGCATGTCCCAAGCCGCCAGCGGATGCCTACGGCATATCGGCCGGTTGTGGCGTCATCCTCGACGGTCACATGGAGGCCTTGGCTTCTGAGACACTCGGTGATTCTTGGTCTGCGGCCGGTCAGAGTCCGGCATGTGCGGTCTCGGCGGCCAGTGACTGTGGCAATTCACGGGCCAAGGCCGCCGGCAAGCTGCTGGCCAAGAAGTTCAAGCGCCGACGCACCTCGAAGATGGACAAGTACGCCAAGGACCTTGGCAAGTGCGTGTTGCTCACTGACCGCAAGGGCGTCTGCGGCGGGCAGGCGCTGTGCGACGCGACCGGGGTATGGATAGACGAAGCCTATCCGACCCGCGTACGTCCCAACGGCACCGGTCAGGTCTCCTTCGAGGCCGGTCAGGCCGGCCAGGCGGTCGCGGTCATCAGTCTTTCATCGCCGGACGCAGATTGGGGTCTGGCCGGAAGCGAGTCGGTGGTCGTTCAGTACGCCATCGACGGGCAGGCTCGTGGCACGACCGTTGTTTACGGTGGCGCGGCCGAGACCGATTATCGTATCCAGCTGGGCCACGTTGAGGCCGGCCGCCATACGGTCACCCTCAAGCACGACAAAAAGAGAAGTCCGGCCGACCAAAGCCCACTCGTCATCCACGGCCTAAGTGTCGAGGTCATCGGTGCTGCCGATGCGCGCTACGATGCTATCCGTTATGCACCGATGCTGCTTGGCTTCGATGATGATCTCAACCCCGGCAACGGGCATCCCGGAAATGCGCTGAGCGACGTTCCGATCATCATGCATGTCGATACCGAGCAGGGCGCCGGCAAGACGACCTACGACTATACGGTCATATGGAGCAACGAGGACGGCGGCACCGGTTACTTCCCCGAGGTGTTGATGGCACTTTGGGGCCGCCCGCACGACATCGAGACCATCTTCAGTGTTGAGGTCTCCGACTCGGGCCAGCTCCTGTCGATGCGATACCGAAGCGACGAGGCCGGCACCTGGCCGCACTTTTCCGGCGCCTTCCAGGGCAGCCACCCGGTGTTGCGTATCTATACCCAGAACGGGCTCATCGCCGATGACGGTGATTCGCGCATCCGTTTTGCCATCTATCCCTTCAGCTACGATGCCAGTGTCGGCGCCCGTCAACGTGCGCTCATGCTCGACCCTGTCTCCTACGTGGTCGGCGCCAAGGAATTCGTCCGTGAGGCCAAGACCGAGAGCGACGCCAGGCCGTGGACGCTCAAGCCCAGCGACCTGAGGAACTATCTCTTCCTCGAGCTCGATATCGACGTCAACGTGGGTGGCAACGTCATCCGCGGTTACGCGGTGGTCGACGGGCAGACCTATCTTTCCGACCACGGCCAGGCAGAGGCCTTGCCGGGGGCCAGCAGCACCGCACTGCGTGTGTCCGACGGCCGTGCCCAGACCACGGTTGAACTTCCCGAGGGCACGACCTTGGACGACATAAGCGAGTGGGGGCTCCAGGGGGTCGGCACCATGTCGGGCACCATGTATTACCTCGACGCCTTCATGCTCGGGACGGACTACTTCCCGGGCGAGCACCAGGTGTTCAGCGGCACGCTCGGTTCATCGGGAACCAATCCGTTCTGGTCCGTCCTTCCCTAGGCTAGATTTCCTGCAGCCAGCGAGTCGAGTGGGCTGCAGGCCCGAGCCAGCGCTCGGGTAGGCCAGGCTGGTGAACCGAACGGTTCCGGCCGGGATAATGGCCCAAAGTGCCCGCCAAACGGGGCGAAAAATCAATATTGACTTGTCAGTACAGATTCCGTAGCTTCCAAGGATGCATCTATTCTCACAAGAAGAATATGGCCTCCGCTGCCTGGTGCAGCTAAGCCGCGCCGGCGGCGGGCCGCTTCGTATCCAAGACATAGCCGAGGCCGAAGGCATGAGC
>JAYGCK010000036.1:0-9704 GCA_046583395.1 Deltaproteobacteria bacterium | reverse complement strand
CCGGTTGCTTGTCTGTCAACCGAAAAATCGGTCACTGCGCGTTGTTAGCGCACAAAAGCGCTAGGCGCTCTGTCTGGTCTGGTCGGCGGCGGGCAGTCGGAAGGGTGGCGGAGCTAGGCCGAGGGCCCGCGCGGCCCGCCCCATATCACGGACCACGCTGTCGGCCTCGTGGGCCAAAGCGTCGGCCAGGCCGCTAGGGTCGCCCGAGCCGGTCTGCTCCATGCACAGGAGCAGCGTGGAAAGCCGGTTTTCCAATCTTTGGCAGTAACGGTTGGGAGACCGGCGCCTTGCCGTGCCGCCCTGCCAGGAACGCCACATTTCGAGGTTCGACAGTAGCCGGCGGCGGGCCAGCTCGGGACCTTCACGGCCGCCGGTAGCCGCTGGCCGTGAACTCCGCCAGCCTAGATGTCTGGCCGGCTGGGCACGTAAAAGTCCTTTTTGTACAGGGCTTTGGCCGTGGATGCTGCCATGGCGCTCGTCCCTTGTGCGGCTGTTTCGGGGCTGGCCGCTTACGGTCCCAATCACCGTGCCTACCACGGTCTGGCGACCGGCAGCGCTCGGAAAGGGCAGCAGTTCAGGGTCGGCCGGAGCCAGCATCAGGCGACCTTCGGGGTCGCGGGCGACCCTTCTCACGGTAAGTGCGGACCCGGCTCGGACCACGGCCATCCGGCCATCTTCGAGCCGGCGGCCGGGCTCGACGATTAGGTGGTCCCCACGTACGGCGCCGAGCAAAGGGAGGCTTTCGGAGAGGAGTCGCAGGGCGTAGAGCCGGCGCTTTTTAAAGGCACCGGCTGGTAGGCCGAGGAGACGCTCTACACGCGCCGCCGAAAGACGCTCCCGTGAGCCAGCCAGGGTGGGACTGGCCGGACTCTGCTGGGGTTTTGCTCGGGCCGTACTGGGCACGTTTCAATCGTAGGCGAAAAAAACACGAAAATCAATGGGGTTTGCCCTGTGCGCACAGGACCTGGCCGGAAAGCCTAGCCCGCGTAGTCGAGAGCCTCGATAAGCCGGTCGGTCTGGCCGCCCCAGGGCCCTTCCCAGCCCTCGATAATCCGGTCGGCAGGGCAGCGGCCATCGGCCACATCTGCGGCCAGGGCATCGAGATGGACGGCCTCAGAGCGGCCCTCGGCGTCGAGCTGGCCCTGCCGGTTGAGGCCCTCGCGGGCGATGCCCAGGAGGTCGGCGGCGAAGTCGGAAAGCCGGTGCCGCCCTGCCCGGCCGGCCAAACCATGACGGGCGGCCTCGGCACCGGCCTCCAACCGTTCAGACATGCTCCAGCGGCCGACTAGGTCCCAGGCCGCCTCTAGGCAGTCGCGCTCGTAGAGGAGCCCCTTTACGAAGGCCGGTGTGGCCACGACCAGGCCGACGGCCTGGCTGTCGGCCGAGCGTACCTCGATGTAGGTCTTGAGCCGGACCTCAGTGAAGATTGTCGACAGGTGCAGGTGCCAGTCGTCGAGCGTGGCCTGGTGTCCGTCGTGGCCCTTGGCCAGGAACTGGCGAAAGCTCACCGGCCATACCGGAATCAGCGCCTGGTTGCGGGCCAGAAAGTACATCGGTACGTCGAGTGCGTACTCGGTGTAGGCCCGGAACAGACCCTCGGTGTCGAAGGCGAAATCTAGCAGCCCGCAGCGGTCGGGGTCGGTACCGGTCCAGACCTTGGCCCGGTAGCTCTTGTATCCGCTCAGGCGGCCTTCGATGACCGGCGAGTTGGCCGACATAGCCACGAGTATGGGCGACAGGGCCATGCACAGCCGGAACTTGAGACGCGCGTCGGCCTCGTCGGCGTAGTCAAAGTTGGATTGGACCGTGGCGGTCTGCTTCATCATCCGGTGCCCAAGGCTGCCGGCACGCTCCATGATTGCGCGCATGATTTCGTAGCGGCGTTTGGGCATCCAATCGATCGCTTCGAGCGTGGACTTCGGCACCGTACCGCTGGCCAGAAAACGGACGCCAAGTTTGCGACCGACCGTGACCAAGCTGTCTATGTGCCGGTCGATTTCAGCGCGGGCCTGGTGCACGGACGACCACAGGCGGCCGGACATCTCTATCTGTCCGCCCGGCTCGAGGGTGATCGAAGCGCCGTCACCGGCCAGAGCTATGGTGTTGTCGCCTTCGAGCACCGGCTTCCAGTCCGAGCCTTCGGCCAGGGCGCCGAGCACCGCGCCGACGCCGGACGGTCCGTGGTAGGGAATGGTGTGACCCTTGAGGTCGACGGCCGGGCATTCGTGCTCTACCCCTAGCCGCCAGCGTTCGGGTGGTTTGGCGCCGTCGTGAAATCCGGCCTCGAGATCATCGATGGTCAGCATTGCAGGCCGCCCGTGCCTAGCGCCTGTAGCCGCAGGCAGAGCAGAAGCTCTCGGCCGCTTCGAAACCCCGCCCGCAAGCGCCGCAGTATGCCGTCGGCCGCCCGTTAGCGGGCCGCTCCGCTGCGCCGGCCGCCGTAGCGCCGGTGGCCTCCATTTGCCCCATCGCTTCGATGGCGCGGGCCTCGTAGCTCGAGGTCAGAGCCTGGTAATCCTCCTCGCTCAGTTTTCCCATCGCGCGGTCGAACTCGGTTTCGCGGATTGCCAGCATTGCAACCCGTTTACGCCGTTCCTGATCGGTGCTTGCGTTACCCTCCGCGGCGAACTCGCCGGGCCCACGGAGAAGAGGCAAGGCGATGGCTACCGCCACGACCGCGATGAGCAGAACGCTGAGTACCATGGTCATCGGTCGAGTTCCTCGAGCTCTTGCCGGAGACGGTCACGGAGGGCCGGGTCGACGGCCGTCGGCGCTGCGGAGTGCTCGCCGGCTGGCGGTCCGTTGGAGCCCCGGCCAGAAGCCATTCTCCTGACCGCGACAAGGACCAGGATAGCGCCGAAGGTCAGTGCCACGTAGGGCGCCAACCAAGCGACCAGATTGAATCCCTCGCGGGTCGGGGCCGACAGGACCTTCTCACCGTACTCGGCAACGTAGCGGGCGATTATGGCCTCGCCGGTCTCACCGGCGGCCAACGCGGCGGCGATGTCGTCCTTTACCGGGACGCCGAAGCTGCACTGGAGGTGGTCGCAGGTCTGGACGGTCAGTCCGCATCCGCACTGGCAGGCCAAGCGTGACTCGACCTCACTTTGGGTCATTGCAGCTGCGCTGGCGGCAGTGGCCACCACGATGGCCAAGGTCATGACTACGCCGGCCCTTCTCACGCCCCGGTCTCGCTGCCCTTGCTGCTTTCGGCTGCCGCTCGAGTGCTGTCGAGCACCCGGGCCCTGCTCACCCGTGGCCACGGCATTATCGCCAGCCCGGTGCCCAGCACCAGGATGACACCACCGAGCCAGAGCCATGAGACCATCGGGTTTACGTAGACCTGGAAGGTCGCGTTCTGTTCGTCGTCGGCCGCGCCCAGGATGACGTAGAGGTCCTCGCGCAGGGTCGAGCGGAAGGCGACCTCGGTGGCCGGTTGCTCGGGCCTGCGGTAGAAGCGTTTCTCGGGCCGCAGCTCGCCGAGTTCGTCGCCATCTGCGGTCACGGCCAAGCTGGCCACCAGACGCATCATGTGACGGTCGCTGGCATCCTCGATACCACGGTAGGCCAACTGGTAGCGTCCGACGGTAAAGCTCTGGCCGGGTGCGACGCTGTGCATCTCTTCGACCCTATAGACCGACGACATGGTAATCCCGATAAATATCAGCACCACGCCCAGGTGAACGACATAACCGCCGTAGCGGCGTTGGTTCTTGCGGATGAGGTTCAAGAGGGCGGCCGCATAGCTTTCGCCGACCATGCGGCCGCGGGCACGCGCACCGTTGTGGAACTCGGCGGCGATGGTGTGAAGGACAAAGGCTGCTATCGAAACGACCACCAAGGCCGACAGCGATAGTGAGCCGTACACGGCCGGCAGTACGAAGGCCGCCACGAGCCCGGTCGCAAGGCTGAACAGCACGGGGGCCAGAAAGGCCGAACGCAGGTTGGCCAGCGTGGCGCGACGCCAGGCGATGAGCGGGCCGATGCCCATGAGCAAAAGGAGGGCGACCCCGAGCGGGGCGTTGACCTGGTTGAAGAACGGCGGGCCAACGGTAATCTTCACGCCACGCACCCATTCGGAGATCACCGGGAAAATCGTGCCCCAGAAGGTCGCAAAGGCGATGCCGACGAGCAACAGGTTGTTGAACAGGAAGGCCGACTCGCGCGATATCACCGAGTCGAGCTGATTTGCCGGGCGCAACTGCTCGCGGCGCATGAACACCAGTGTGGACGAGATGGCTATCACCACGATCAGGAATCCCATGAAGAAGGGCCCCAACCCGGATTGGGTGAACGAATGGACCGAGGAAATGACCCCGCTGCGGGTCAGGAAGGTCCCGAAGATGGTCAGCGAGAAGGTCAGGATGATGAGCGACATGTTCCAGGCCTTGAGCATGTCCTTGCGCTCTTGAATCATCACCGAGTGGAGGTAGGCCGTACCGGTGAGCCAGGGCATGAAAGCCGCGTTCTCGACCGGGTCCCAGGCCCAGTAACCTCCCCAGCCGAGCACTTCGTAGGCCCAACGCGCGCCGAACAAATTGCCGAGCGAGAGGAAGAACCAGGCCATCAGCACCCAGCGTCGTGTCGTCCGTATCCACAGGTCGTCGAGTGACCCCGTGGCCAGCGCGGCGATGGCGAACCCGAAGGGTATCGTCCAACTGACATAGCCCAGGTACAGAGAAGGGGGGTGGATGGACATCCAGTAGTTCTGGAGAAGCGGATTGAGGTCGCTTCCTTCGGTCGCGGCAAACGGGAGCAAGGCAAAGGGCGGCGTCATGAAGACCAGGAGGGCCAGGAAGAAGCAGGCCACGGTCATCACGGTCGCTGTTACCCACGGCATCAGTTCGCGGTTGCGCCGACGGTTCTGAACAAGGACCACCGCGAACAGGGTGGTCAGGATGAAGACCCAGAACAGCAGCGAACCCTCCATGCCGCCCCACAGCGCGGCCACACGGTAACGCAGTGGAAGCGTGGTGCTCGAATAGCTGACGACGTATTTGATGGAGAAGTCGTGGGTGACGAGCGCGTGTACGAGCACTGCGGTCGCGGTGATGACCGAGCCGTAGGCCGCCCAAGCCGCATGTTCACCGCTGGCAACAAAGTCGGTCCGGCGCCTGAGCGCTCCGTAGACCGAAGCACCGACCGCCCAAGCTGCAGCCGCCAGGGCCAGCACCAAGGCGAGGTTGCCGAGAGTTGTCACTGCCGGCCTTTCTCGGCCTCGTACTTGGAGGGGCAGGAGGTCAGTATCGTGGTTGCCTCGAAGACCGAGGCCCGTGAACCGGGGCCCTCGATGATCACGTCGCGGTCTTCGGCGAACATGTCGGGCAGCAATCCCGTGTAGTGGACCGCGATCGAGCCATGGCCCTCTATGTCGTCGAGTGTGAACTCTAGGTCGAGCGCGTCTGCCTCCCAGTCCATCGACCCGGCGGCCACGCGTCCGGCCACACGCACGGTCTGGCTGGCGTAGGCCGGGCCCGCTCCGAGGAACTCGGAGACGGTGAGCATGTACATCTTGGTCTCGTTTACCGCGGTGTAGACGAGGAAGACCACCGTGGCGACGATGATGGTGATGCCGACGACGAACTTGATGTTGCGGTTCATCGTAGTGCCCCGGCTGTCCGCGAGAGGAAAATGGAGCGGGTGACCGGGCTCGAACCGGCGACGTCCAGCTTGGGAAGCTGGCATTCTACCACTGAATTACACCCGCCTGGGGCGAGAATATGGGCGATGGCGTCCATGGCGTCAAACACAGGGTTGTCGCTTAACCGCGTCATGTCCATCTGCTAAAGCCAGCCTTGATGGCAAGCGACCGGCCCAGCTGGGATGAGTATTTCATGACCATCACGCGCGAGGTGGCCGGCCGCTCGACCTGCGAGCGTGCCAAGGTCGGGGCCGTCATGGTCCGCGAGCGGAGCATCCTGGCCACCGGCTATAACGGCGCCCCGGCGGGCATGCCGCATTGCCTTGACGCCGGTTGTCTCGTGTACGAGTCGCGCACGCCCGACGGCGGTCTCGAAGAGAACTGCTTTCGCACGATACACGCCGAGATTAACGCGATTGCGCAAGCGGCCCGTAACGGCATGCGTATCGATGGTTCCGACATCTATGTCACCCATACGCCCTGCATCCATTGTTTCAAGGTAATCGTTAACACCGGGATACGCCGCGTGTTCTACGAGCGCCCCTATAAGATGGAGACCATTGAGGAACTCCGCAGGGCCTCCTCGATAGAACTTGTCCAGGTCGGCGGTACGCCCGGTTAAACCGAGTCCCCGCCGTCGGTACCCAAGCCTAATAGTTTCTTGAGCTCGTGACCGGTGTGCGAACTCTTGCACTCGGCCACCGCCAGCGGGGAACCTTCCACGACCACACGGCCACCGCCGTCGCCTCCCTCGGGGCCGAGGTCGACGATATGGTCGGCGTGCGAGATGAAGTCGGTGTGGTGTTCGGTGACCAGCACCGAGTGGCCGCGCTCGACCAGACCGTCGAACACCGAGATGAGCGTGTGCACGTCGTCGAGGTGAAGTCCGGTGGTTGGTTCGTCGAAGATGAACATCGAGCGTCCCTGGTTGGACTCTTCGGCCAGGAACGAAGCGAGCTTGAGACGTTGGGCCTCGCCACCCGATAGACTTGCCGTGGACTGGCCTAGCGAGAGGTAGCCCAGCCCGACCGAGGTCAGGCACTTTATCTTGTTAGCCACCGCCGCGCGGTCGGCAAAGAAATGGCGGGCCTCGTCGATGGTCAGCGCGAGGACGTCGTTTATGTTGCGGTCGCGGTAGAGGATGTCGAGGATTTCTTTCTTGAAGCGCCGGCCGCCGCATTCGTCACAGGTGACGTCGATGTCGGCCATGAAATGCATCTCGAGCGTGACGCTGCCGGTGCCCTGGCACCGCTCACAGCGTCCGCCGACCGTGTTGAAGGAGAAAGCCCCCGCGGTCGTTTTGGTCCTGCGTGCCGCGGGTGTGGCAGCGAATAACTTACGGATGTCGTCGTAGAACTTGAGGTAGGTCGCCGGGTTCGACCGCATCGAACGGCCGAGCGGTGCTTGGCTCATCAGCAGGATGTCCTCGATTCTATCGAAGCCCTCTATCGAGTCGCAGTGCCCGGCCTCGTGGCCGCCCTCACCACGGTCCTTGAGGAAGTTCTCGTGGATTATTTTTTCGACCAGCGTGGATTTGCCCGAACCCGAGACCCCGGTCACGCAGACCAGACGGCCCAGCGGTATCTCGAGACTATCGATGTCCAGGTTGTTGGCGCGCGCGCCGCGAAGCACCAGGCTTCCACTACCGTTGCCCGTGTCCGACCGTTTCTGACGATGGAGCGCACGAATCAGCAATAGGCGTCCGGTCGTGGTCTTGCTCTCCTTGAGGCCGGCTGGTCGGCCCTCGTAGAGTATCTCGCCGCCCTTGGTGCCGCCGCCCGGACCGAGGTCTATGGCATGGTCGGCGCCCTCGATGATGGTCGGGTCGTGTTCGACGACGACCACGGTGTTGCCCATCTTGGTGAGCCGCTTGAGCACCTTGAGAAGCCGCTTGCCGTCGCGCGGGTGCAGACCCACGGTCGGTTCGTCGAGGGCGTAGAGGGTGTCGGTAAGCGAGCTGCCCAGTGCCGAGGCAAGATGGATGCGCTGGGCCTCGCCGCCCGACAGCGTGCGGGCCTGGCGGTCGAGCGTTATGTAACCCAGTCCGACCTCTACCAGATATCCCAAGCGGTTCTTCAGCTCGCGTAGCACCGAGCGGGTCCGTTCCTTGGCGTCGTCAGCGAGCTTTAACCGGGGGAGTGTCTTGGCCAGGTCGGCGATGCTCATGGCCGCGAGGTCGGCGATGCTACGCCGCCCTATTCGCACGGCCAGAGCTTCGGCCGTCAGCCGGCTTCCCTCGCACTTCGGGCAGGTGCGGTAGCTGCGGTAGCGGGCCAGCAGGATACGGACGTGGGTCTTGTAACGGCGCGAGTCCAGCCATTCGAAGAAGCCGGTGATGCCGGAGTTCTCGCGGTCGCCTTTGAGTATCCAGGCCTGGGCCTCATCTCCGAGCTGTGAATAGGGCAGTTCGGTGGAGTAGCCGAGCCGTTCGGCGGCGGCCAGGAAATCAGTCTGGAAATCGCTATAGGCCGGCGTGCTCCATGGTGCTATAGCGCCATCCCTGAGCGAGAGCCGCTTATTGGGTATGACCTTGTCCATGTTGATGTTGACGATGCGCCCGAAGCCCTCGCATTCAGGGCAGGCGCCGAGCGGGCTGTTGAAGCTGAACAGATGCGGGGTCGGCTTGGGGGACTCTTTGCCGCAGTCGAGGCAGTGAAAGCGGCGGTCGAAGACCAGGGGCAGCGGGTCCTTGCTGTCCCCGTCGGCCAACATCACCCGGACCCGGCCGTCCCCCATCGAAAAGCCCTTCTCCACCGCTTCGGCCAAGCGTGTGCGGCGGTCGTCGCTGACCGATAGCCGGTCGACCACGACTTCGACGGCCTTTTTTGGGATGCGGGCGGGCTCGATGTCCTCGAGAGAAACTATCTCTTTACCGACGACAATGCGGGCCCAGCCCTGCTTGACCAGTACCTGGGCGACCTCCTCGGTCCCGATGCCCCCCGTTGGTATCTCCGCGCACACGGCAACGCGGGCACCGGGCGCGGTATCGAGCAGACGCGTTACCGCTTGACCGATGTCGTCACTTGCCACCGGGCCGCGGCAGCTGGTGCACGATACGGTCCCGGCATGGGTCATGAGCAGGCGCAGATAGTCGTGGACCTCGGTTATGGTGCCCACGGTGGAGCGCGCGTTCTTGATAGAGTTCTTCTGTTCTAGTGCAATGGCCGGAGGTATGTCGCTTATCCGCTCTACATCGGGGCGGTCCATCTGTTCGAGGAACAACCGGGCGTAGGTCGACAGCGACTGGACGTAGCGACGCTGGCCCTCGGCGTATAGGGTGTCGAAGACCAGGGACGACTTGCCGGAGCCCGACACCCCGGTGACCACCGAGATCTTACGGGCGGGGAAACGGCAGGATATTCCCTTGAGGTTGTGGGTGCGAGCACCCTCTATCCGGATGGCCTTTTTCAAGTTCTTAGCCGGTTGCCGGTCCATCCGGGCCGCTTACGTGCCGGCCAGGTTCGCACGTGCAGAGCCGTTTGAGTCGAGCAAAACTCGGAACCTATCACGGTGACAACTGCTGGCAAGGAGGATCCGGGTACTTGGCAGCCGGCCGGGGCCGGCCCGGCTCTGGAGGCCGGTTTTGGCAGTATCGCCGTCGCACCCCCCCAACCACCGCTGCTTCTAAGGCAGGTGCACGGCGCGCGTGTGCTGGGCCTGGACGAGGCCGCCGGTGGCAAGGCCGAAGGGGACGGGCTGGTGGTCGACCATGCCGGTCACTTGGTCGCCGTGGCCACTGCCGACTGTGTGCCGGTACTGCTCCTGGCCTGTGGCAGGGACGCCCACTGGGCCGCGGCGGTGCACGCCGGGTGGCGAGGGATGCTGGCCGGTGTGCTCGAGGCCGCGGTGGCCGCGGCAGTACGGGCCGGCATCGACGCGGACTCGCTGGTTGCGGCCCTGGGGCCATCGATTGGTCCCTGCTGTTATGAGGTCGGCGACGAAGTCGGGTCCGGCTTCGACAGGGCCGGTCTCGGCATGGCCCTAGGGCCGGACAGACGTAGGCTCGACCTGGCCGCGGCCGGGCGTGAGCTGCTCCTGCGGGCCGGGCTTGCGGCCGGGCACG
>JAYGCK010000095.1:0-1640 GCA_046583395.1 Deltaproteobacteria bacterium | reverse complement strand
CAGCTCGCATACTGGCGTGACTTCTTCGATTGGGCGCGTACCGAAGAACCTCAGCTTCATATCGAGGAGGCGGCGCGCTGGCTCGAAGCATCGCGGCCGGCCAGCCCCGGCATGGGGCTTTGCTGGGGGGACTCACGGCTGGGCAACATACTTTACAAGGACCTCGAGGTCGTTGCAGTGCTCGATTGGGAGATGGCGTTCATCGGCGACCCCGAGGCTGACCTGGCCTGGTGGTTGTTCCTCGACTGGCACCACAGCGACGGCTACGGGATACCCAGGCTCGAAGGGCTTCCTGGCCGCGCCGAGACCCTGGCTCGCTACCAAACGCTTACCGGGCATGAACCGCGTGACCTGCATTACTACGAGGTCTTTTCGGCCTATCGTTTTGCATTGATTATGATTCGGGTGGTCGAGAATATGCGCGCTTGTGGGATAGACCCGCCGGTGCTCGATTTTGCCAGCAACAACCCTTGCATCAAGCGCCTGGCCGACCTGCTCGAGCTGCCGGCGCCTGCGGGCGGATATATTTCCTAAGGAGGGAGCCGAAGAGATGGAACGTTTTGAGGGACGCAGGGCGCTGGTCACCGGGGCTGCCTCCGGCATCGGGGCCGCCACCGCATTGCGGCTTGCCCGCGAGGGGGCGCTGGTCACCGGCATGGATCTGGCCGGGTCCGGCGGCGGCCCCTGGGACAAGGTCGAGGCTGTCGCTTCTTCGGCTCGCTTTATCACCGGCGATGTCAGCAAGGAGGCCGATGTCGAGCGTGTGATGGCCGAAACCGGACCAGTCGATATCGTCGTTAACGCGGCCGGGGTGGCCAGTGGAGGCGCAGTGCACGATTATCCGGTCGAGGAATGGGACCGGGTGCTCGACATCAATCTCAAAGGCACCTTCATAGTATGCAAACACGCCCTGCGCGGCATGTTGGAGAAGGGCGGCGGCAGCATTGTCAACATCGCCAGCATCGAAGGCATCGAGGGCACCGAGGGTGGTAGTGGCTACAATGCATCCAAGGGCGGCGTGGTCCTTCTTACCAAGAACATGGCCATTGACTACGGCCGCAAAGGGATACGGGTTAACTGCGTGTGCCCCGGACTGGTCGATACACCGATGACACGCAGCATCTTCGATGTGGACGGTATGCGCGAGCATTGGCGCAGCTTCGAACAGGCCCACGCGCTTGGCCGCGCGGCCCGGCCCGAGGAGATTGCTGCCGCCATCTGTTTCCTCTCTTCCGACGACGCCTCTTTCGTCAGCGGTTCGGCCATGGTCGTCGACGGCGGTCTGACCGCCGGACACCGCTTCGGTTTCGCCGAGATGATGGGGCTGGGCTGAACCGGGAAGGCGCGTTAGTTTTTCAGGTGATTTATCAGCAGCCCGGCCACGCGCTCGGGTTCGTCGTGGTGGACCCAGTGGGTGGCCTCGGGCAGACGCTCGATGCGGAGGTCTTCGACGAACTCTTCGAGGCCATCGGCCATGCCCGGGACCATGTGGCGGTCGCGCTGGAGTACAGGTCGAGTGAGCACTAGGGCCAACCCTTTTCCCGCCAACGGTCTCGGCATGCCCGCCGAGTGGGTCGCCCATCGTGCCTGTTGGCTGGCATGGCCCAGCCACGCCGAACTCTGGGAGACCGACCTTCCCG
>JAYGCK010000115.1:0-24265 GCA_046583395.1 Deltaproteobacteria bacterium | reverse complement strand
TACGAAGAAAATCTTTACCATGTTGACTCTGCTCGCCGGCCCCTCAAATCTGCCGCTATGGCTAAGCCAGCGGCTCCGAAAAGTCACCCCTTACTAACCGAAGGCCGCATGGTGCTCATGCCCGGCGTCTTTGACCCGCTGTCGGCTAAACTGGCTGAGCGTGCCGGGTTCCCCGCGGTGTTCGTGAGCGGCTATGCGCTTGCCGCCAGCCACCTGGGCGTGCCCGACTTCGGCTTGCTCACCCAGACCGACCTGGTCGCGGCCGTGCGCCGTATCACCGCGGCGGTCAAGGTCGGTGTGGTCGTCGATGGCGATACCGGTTACGGCGGCCCGTTAAATGTCCAGAAACTGGTCCGTGAACTGCGTTCGGCCGGTGCGATGGGGGTGGTGCTCGAGGACCAGACCTGGCCGAAACGCTGCGGCCACATGCGTGGTAAGAGCGTCATTGATGCCGGCGAACACGCTGCCAAGTTGCGTGCGGCCGCCGATGCGCGCGACGGCGAGCGCTTTATCATTACTGCGCGTACCGACGCGCTGGAGACCGACGGGATGGACGAGGCCTTGCGCCGTGCCCGACTCTACAAGGAGGCAGGCGCCGATGTGCTGTTCGTGGAGGGGCCGCGCTCGAGGGAAGAGCTGGAGCTTATCGGCAAGGAACTGCCGCCACCGCTGGCCGTCAATCTGGTCGATGGCGGCAACACCCCGCATTTTAGCCTCGAAGAGCTAGAGGAAATGGGCTTCTTCAGCGTTGGCTTTGTCGTTTCCGGCCTTTATGCCTCGGCGGCGGCGCTTGAACGGACCTACCGCCATCTGCTCGAACACGGCTCGACCGAGGCCCTCGGCGAGAGCATGATGGGTTTCGATGAGTTCAACGACATGATCGGGGTAGAGAGCTTCTACGCTAAGGACGAAAGGTACAAGACATGAAAGACGCTGTTCTTGCTCGGGACTGTGACGTTATCCGTATACCGGCCGGGGACCATGTGACGTTGCCCAAGGGCACCGAGCTAATGATAACCCAATCGCTGGGCGGGTCATTTACGGTACAGGTCCCCGCGCAGGGACTGTTCCGCATCTCTGGCAAGGACGCCGAAGCTATCGGAGAGGAGGTCCCGGCCGAGACTCTCATGCTGGACGGTATCGAGGGGGCCGTCGGAGAGCGGGTCGAGGCGGCCCTGGCGACCTGCTACGATCCTGAGATTCCCGTCAACATCGTCGAACTGGGACTGGTCTACGATACTCGCATCACCGAACGGGACGGCGGCGAGTTCGACGTTGCCGTCAAGATGACACTCACCGCTCCGGGGTGCGGAATGGGCGCATCGATAGCGGCGGATGCCGAACAGAAGCTGCTCGAACTAGACGGTATTGGCGGTGCCTCGGTCGAAGTCGTTTGGGAGCCGCCCTGGAACCCGCAGATGATATCCGAGGAAGGCCGCAAGAAGCTGGACATCGGCTAATTCCACCGGCCTCATGCGCCGCCTTACCGACCTCGTACTCCTGCGCCCCCGGCTGGTCCTTATGGCCTTCCTTGCCGTCTGTGCGGCTGCGACCTGGGTTCACATGGAACGTGGACGCTGGGACTTTAGCTACGAGAGCATGGCGCCCAAGGGCACCCCGGAAGTGGCTGCGTTCGACCGTTTCCAAGAGGACTTCGACGACGATTCGAGCACCGTATTTCTCATAGCCTTTACGGCCGACCCGCTCGTTACCGATGAGAACCTGGCCATGATCGAGCGGATCACGGCCGGGTTGGAGAAACTCGACGATACCGACAGCGTACTAAGTCTTAGTAATTTTGCGGACATACGGGCGGCCAAAGATGGACTCGAGGTCTCGGAGTTTGTTGAGGAGATTCCGGTCGGCCCGCCCGGCCTCGGGCACCTCGGCGACAGGTTTGCAAGTGACCCGATCGTTTCGGGCGGGCTCATTTCTCCCGACGGACGGACCACGGCAATCATTGGACGCATGACCGATTGGGCGGCAGATCCCGTGGTGCGCGAGAGATATTTCGCCGGGGTGGATGCAGTGCTTGAGGAAGAGGAGGGAGTCGAGTTCCACATGGCCGGCATCCCCTACATGGACAACATCTTGATGGAGTACATCGAGAGGGACACTAAACTGATGATGCCGCTCTCAGTTGTCGTGTTGGCTTTGATGGTATGGTTTGCGTTCGGTCGCATGCGCGCCACTTGGATGACGATTGCGCCGTTCTTAATTGCCGGCGCGCTTACCTTGGGGACGATGTCGGCCGTCGGCATTCCCATGACACTGCTTACCGGCGAGCCGGTACTCATGCTCCTCATCTTGGTCATCGGCATTTCCAACGGCGTACACATCCTCAACCGTTACGAAGAGGACATCCGGCTGCACGATGACGGCCAGAGGCGGAGTGCACTCATAAGTACCATGCGGCACATGGGGCGGGCCTGCTTGCTGACGAGCGTGACGACTGCGGTCGGTTTTGCGGCGCTGGCAACCTCGAATATCCCGAGCATACGGGATTTCGGTATATTCGGTGCACTCGGCATCATGCTCGCCTATGTTGGTGCTGTCGTTTTCCTGCCAGCGGCAGTCGCTGCGACCGAGCGCCGCAAGCCCTGGCGTGTGCCACCAACCCGCGGTAGCGACCCGCTCGACCGTTTCCTCATATCAGTAGCCTCTTTGCCGATACGCAACCCCAAGACGGTCATAGCTACCGGGCTGGTGCTGGTCGCGATTAGCGTGGCCGCTACCGGCTGGGTGCAGGTCGACAACCGTTACTCCCGAGACCTCAAGTCGGACAACCCGGCGTTGGTATCTATGGACTTTCTCCATAAGGCCTTCGGTGGTTCCTTCGTGTTCGACATGGTCGTCGATGCAGGCGAACCGGATGGTATAAAGGACCCCGAACTGCTGGCCGCGATGGACAAGCTCGGCGCCGGCATGGAGGAGCACGGGCTCATATCCAAGGTCTTCAATCCGGTCACGTTCATCAAGAAGATGAACCAGGCGATGAACGGAGGTGACCCCAAGGCATTCCGGGTTCCCGACAGCGCCGAGGCCGTTGCCCAGTACTTGCTCTTGTTCGAGATGGCCGGTGGCGATTCTGAGTACGACCGTATGGTTAGTTACGATTATTCTAAGGCCCGTATGGGCGCCTATACGATAGAGCTGGATCCCGAGGAATACGAGAGCGTACTCGGGCACTTACGGGGACTGGTAGACAGGATCTTCGGGTCTTTCGGAGATTCGATCGAGGTCTACGAGGCTGGTGGCCTGCCGCTGTTCTATACCGTTAGCAACGAGCTCATATCGACGCTTATGCGCAGCCTCTATTTGGCCATGCCGGTTATCGTCGTGATCACCGCCTTTGCCTTTCGCTCGATGAGGCTGGGCTTGCTCAGTGTTCTGCCGAATGTGATCCCAATAACCGTCGGGTTGGGGCTTCTCGGGTTGACGGGTATCAGCCTCCGTTTTTCTACGATAGTGGCCTTCCCGGTCGCCTTCGGGTTGGCCATCGATGATACGATCCACTTCCTCCACCGTTACCGTCTCGAACTGCAAGGCGGTGCCGGGCATGAAGAGGCCGTCCGGACCGCGCTACGGACCGCCGGGCGCGCCATGGTGCTTACGACGGTGTTTCTTATAGCGGGCTTCGCAGTCATGCTGGCGAGCAACTTTCTCGCCATGGTCCACATGTCGCTCACCCTTGGGGTGATCCTTGTGGCGGCCTTATTCGGCGACCTCCTGGTCCTGCCGGCCTTGTTGCAGTTGTTCGTGTCCCGCGGTCCGGGGCGGCCTTAACGCCGTGCCTGTCGCCGAACTGGTAGTCCTTTTGGCCTTGGCCTGCACCGGGCTGCTGCTCGGGCGGCTCCTCTCTCTGCCCCCGGTGGTCTGTTATCTGGTCACCGGCGTGCTGGCCGGACCCGGACTTCTCGGTCTTATCGACCCCTCGGCCGAGCTTTCGACCCTGGCCGAGTTCGGGGTGGCGCTTCTGTTGTTCGGAGTGGGGGTCGAGTTCTCCCTGTTCGATCTCGGCCGTGGCGCCCTGCGCGGTCTGGGCACGGGCTTGGCGCAGGTAGTAGTCACCGTTGCTGCTACGACCTGGCTCCTGGCCGGTCTGGGGATGTCCTTCCAGACGGCTCTGGTGGTCGGTTTCTTGGTCTCGCTGTCGAGCACGGCCGTGGTCTTCAAGCTCTACGATGACCAGGGGCAGTTCCGCGCCCCCCAGGGCCAGGCCGCGGCCGGGGTATTGCTCTTCCAGGACCTGGCCTTGGTGCCGATGATGCTCGTCCTGCCGCTTCTGGCCGAGCCCACTGGTGGGGGAGGGGGGGAGGCGGCACTGTCGCTGTTAAAGGCAGTGGCAGCGGTGGTTACGCTACTGGTCGTCGCCCGTGCCTTGTTGCCCCGGGCCTTGGCGCTGGCGGCGAGGGCGGGCACGCCCGAACTGTTCCCGCCCCTGGCCTTGCTGATCGCTCTCGGCACCGCCCTGGGAGCCACCCGTATGGGTCTGAGCCTTCCCATCGGCACTTTCCTGGCTGGCCTGGCCCTTTCAGGAAGTCCGTATGCCCACCAGGTCTTTGCCGAACTGTTGCCGCTTCGCGATGCCTTCATGGCCGTGTTCTTTACCAGCATCGGATTGATGCTCGATCCGGCCCTGGCCTTGGCGGTTCCGGTCCTCGTTCTGGTTCTGGTCCTTGCCGTTGTCGTCAAAGGCGCGGTTGCCGGCGCCGCGGCAGGTCTTGCTTGGCGTTCGACGCGCATAGGCCTTCTGGTAGGCCTATCGCTGACGCAGATTGGTGAGTTCTCTTTCGTTCTGGCCAGCGAAGCGGCCGAACTCGGGCTGATTGGACAAGACCTCGAGCAGGCCTTCATTTCGGTTGCGGTCCTGTCGATGGCCGCCACCCCGTGGTTGTTCTCCCTGGGCAACAGGCTGGCTGAACGCCAGGATGCCTCTGCGCAGCGGGTCGGTCGCGGGACCGCCAAGCACGGAGAGCAGCGGGGAGTTGTCATCATTGGTTACGGCGAGACCGGACAAGCCGTGGCCCACGTATTGTCGGAAACCAGCATTCCTTTTGTGGCTGTCGATATGAAGGCCGAGCGCGTCCGCGCGGGCGAGGGCGACGGTATACCGGTCCGTTTCGGCGACGCCGGACGGCGAGCGGTCCTCGAAGCGGCCGGAGCGGCCGAGGCTCGTGCCGTGCTCGTGGCCATAAGCGACCCGGCCGCGACCAGAAGGATCGTCGGCCTGGTCCGCCAGATGAACCCCGCCGCCAGCGTTTTGGCCCGCGCGCAGGGGGTGGAGGACATAGCCGTACTCGAGTCCTTGGGCGCCGACGAGGTGGTTCCGGCCAAGCTCGAAGCCTCCGTCGAGCTGTTCGCCCGCCTGTTGGTGCTCCTGGGCGTACCCAGACATGTGGCCCGCCTTCAGGAGTCCATCATCCGGCTCGGCCGCTACGGTGCGATGCGCGGGGTGTCGAGCGCGGGGGAACTTCTTCCCGAAATCGAACGGCTCATCCGTGGTGGCATCATAGAGACGGTCGAGGTCATGGGGGGTAGCCAGGCCGACGGCATCACGCTGGGGGCCTTGGACCTGCGGAAACGTTGCGGGGCCACCGCGCTGATTCTGTTGCGCGGCGAGGAGCCGGTCACCAACCCGGTGCTCGATACCCGGCTGGAGGCCGGAGACCTGTTGGTGCTATACGGCCCGCACCAGGCCATAGCCGCAGCGCTGGCCTTGCTTGAGCCCGAACCTGCCGAGGCCGGTGCTTCGTCCGATTAGTCTGTGATGACGGGGCCGTCTGCGGCCGGGGTCTTGCCGCACCAGTCCACGCCCTGGGCGTAGATTGGGTCGCCGCCGTACTTGTTGTCGATCTGCAGGGCCTTGGGGTCGTTCTTGTGGTTGCGGTTGTCACAAATCTTGTTGTTTTCGCCGGCCTCTTCTTCCTGCTCACTCGGGAAGCCGGTGAAGACGGGCAGGTCGATGGAGTCACCGCCCAGGACCGCTCGCGGTGAGTAGGAGCCGCCCGGGTCGACCGCGACACCGCCGTATCCCTTCTTGCCACTCGGCGGGGCCACACCGCCGTTGAAGATAATCTGGTTGCGGTTCTTGAGGACCAGCTGTGCGTCCTTGCGTAGCAGGATACCGACCTGTTCGTTGCTCGATACGGTCGTGTTCTTCAGCACCGCGTTGACCGCGCCACCCAACTGCAGGCCGATTGTGCAGCCGGCTATCTTGGTGTTGTCGAACTCGATGAGGAAGGGTCCCCCTGACTCGCCTTGTACGAACTCGGTCGAGCCTCCAGACAGGGCCGAGACCAGACATCCACCGTGGCCTTCGGTGCCGGTGGTGGTCACGACACTGTTACGTATGGACACGCGCCCGCCGGCCGTGGCACGCATGGGCTTGGCACAGTCCACCCACTGCACGCCGTCGTACTCCACGCTCCACTCGACCGGGGCCGGGCAGGTCGCGGTCCCACCGCCGGTCGGGGACAGGAAGTCGAGGTCGCCGCCGTAGAACTGGGTACATTTGTCGCAGCCGTTCTTGAAGACCGAACCGATTATCTTGTTGCCTATGCCTCGGCCGGCGTCGGTCTTGAAGCCGCTCGTCATCGCATCGTCGCACAGTCCGTCGAAGGTCATATTCTCGATGGTGTTGAACGAACCGGTAATCTGCACGCCCTCGAAGAAGTGACTGACGGCCAGATTGCGGATGGTATTGCCGGTGCCCTTCAGTCGCAGGAAGCCGGCGCCGTCCTCGACCTCGGTGCAACCGTGACTGGTTACGTACTCGCCGCCCAGGCCCTCGGCGAAGGCCTTGCAAGCACCCTCAGGATATAGGGTCGGGTCGTGGAAGGTCTTGGTCTCGGAGTCCGACATCTCGATGGTGATGTTGCGGTCGGTGCCATCAATCAACATGTCGTTACACGCGGTCTTACGGACCTCCTTGGCGCCCCACATCTGTGAGGGGTTCTCGGCTTCGGTGTTTATGGGCGCGTCGTAGAGCAGGATGGTCTGCGGCAGACAGGTGCCCGGGTTGGCGGCGTCCGGCTCGCAGTGGAAGGTGACCGCGTTTTCGCCGTAGAAGTTGGTGTAGCCGCAGCTGGGCAGCGCACCCTCGAAGCCGTCCTCGTCGCTATCGACCGCGCAGGAGTAGGAACCCGCGAGGTTGACGCATTCGCCGGCGCTGCCCGAACCGTCGCGCCAGCTGGGCGGGTTGTCATCGCCGCAGGTGTAGCACTTGTAGGCGCCGTTACCGTCGTAGTCGCGACAGACGCCCACGCAGTCACCGTTGCCGTTGGCCGAGTTGCAGGGGTCTCCGTCGAGACCGAGCGAGCAAGATTCGGGGCTGCTGTCGGCGTCATCCGTGTCGATACAAAGTCCAACGCCAGGAGTGCCGTCGCGGCGCGTGCAGGACGGGCTCTCGCATGAGGTCTCGCCCGGGGCGCAGCTACAGTCGCCGCTATCGACGGACGCCGACGTTCCCGAGCACTCATCGACGTCGGCGCAGTTTGAACAGCTGCCGTTTACACAGGTTCCCTGCGGGCACTGCTGGTTGCTCTGGCAGTTGCGACCGGCCTCTATGGCATAGTTTTGGTCGGCGGCACCGTCGGCGTTAGTGTCGCCCAGACCGCAGCCACAACAGAAGTCGGACTCGCCGTCGCAGGAGCTGGGATGGGTGTCCTTGGTGTAGGCGTCCTGGTTGGCCGGGCACTGCCAGTACACGGCGCAGTTGTTCGTCGGCACCTCGGCGCCGTCGCTTACGCACTTATATTCGAGCCCATAGGCGGCCAGACAATCATCGTTGCTGCTGCAACCGGAACCGGCAAAACAGCTCTCCGTCTTTAGGCAATCGGACGAGCAACCGTCGTAGTCCTTCTCGTTGTCGTCGTCGCAGGCCTCCATTCGTGTGCCCGGGACGGCTCCGCAGGTGTCGGGGTCCGAACAGACCACGCCGTCTCCGCAGGTGTTGATCGTGCACAGATTGGTGCACGAGTCGGTGTTGATGAGGTTGCCGTCGTCGCACTGTTCGAGCGGGCTAAGCGTTCCGTTGCCGCAACCGGCCGGTTTGCAGTTGTTGTTGCAGTCGTCCTCGTTGTTGCGGTTGCCGTCGTCGCAGACCTCGTCGAACTTGGTGTCCAAGATGCCGTCGCCGCAGAAGGGCAGCAGGCAATTGTTGCGGCACATGTTGGGCTCTAGGCTGTTATAGAGGTCGCTGGTGTCGCACTCCTCGCAGTCGACCTCGACGGTCACCGAATCACAGGAACCATAGGTGACGCTGCCGTCGGCGAAGTCCGGGCAGTCGATATCGGCGTTGCAGACCCCGCCTATGTTCTCGTACAGGCAGCTGCCGCTTACGCACTCACCGTGGCCGCGGACCTCGACATCCACGCCATCGATGTTCCTGATGACCTTCTTAACCTTGCAGAGCCCGTTCTTGTCGGTCTCGCAGCAGTCGCGATCGGGGTTGCAGTGGTAACCCGGGCAGTCGTCGTCCTCGGTGCAGAGGTGCCCGTTGTTGATGCCGCCCACGCAGGTGCCCTGCGATTCTACGCAAGTGCCGCCGGCACCGCAGTCGGCGTCGTTCGAACAGAACACGCCCTCGTCGGAACCGCCGCTACATACCATCGGGCCCGGTTCGTGGCCGGTCTTGTCGCAGCGGCCGTCGTAAACTCCGCCGTCGCAAAGGTTCATGGCAACGTCGTCGTCATCCCACAGACAGAAACGGTCTCCATCGACACCGTCGACAAAGAGGTCGCAAGCGCCGTGGTCGCCGCGGCAATCGCCGTTGTCAACGCATTCGTCGGCGCTGGCCATATGAGTGTCGGCCGCGCCCGGGCATTCGGTGGAGTTGCTGCATGAAAGCCCCGCGTTGAGACCGCCGACGCAGGAGCTGTCGCCGTCGCAGGTAGCACCTTCGCCGGGGCAGTCAGAATCGCTCGAACAGGCACCGTCGGCGTTTGTACCGCCGTTGCAATGGCCAGCCTGGACGCAGGCGCCGGCACGGTCGCCGCCAACGCAGCGGTTGCCGAGCGAGTCGCCGTTGCCGTCCTCGATGGGCTGACAGGTGCCGTTGCCACCCTGGCAGGGGTTATCATCGTTGCAGAGGTCACCTTCGTTGAGGCTGCCGTCACAGCGTCCGCCGCCCGAGCAGTCGGCGTCCGAGCTGCAGGAATCGCCGGTGGTGCAGCCTATGCAAGTACCGCCGCCCGTGCAGTCATCGCCGCCGCCGCACAGTTCCCCGTCATTACTGCCGCCGCTGCAGACTGTTACCGGGCATCCGCGGCATATCGTCTCGCAAGCACCGGCCCGGCAACTGCCGGCACTACAATCGGAGTCGGCACGGCATTCTTCGTTGTTGGTCGTGTCGGCCGTCGTTGCGCCGGCATCCACACAGAACTTGACCTTGTCGCTGAAGCTGGCGAAGCCGACCCAGTAACTGGCGCAGCCGCCGTCGGACACGGATTTCTCGCATTTACCCTTGCGCGGACAGACAGGGTCGAGACAGGAACCGCAGACGTAGTCCTCGCGCGTACCGTTGAGCATGCAGCCCGCGTCGGGGTTGTTGCTGCAACTGGCACAGCCGCGGTCGGCGGTGTTGTAACCGTCACCGCAGCGCGAGGCCGCGCAGCGGCGGTTGCAGCCGTCGGTGTTATCGACGTTATAAGGGCCGTCGTCGCACTCCTCACCGGCGTCGGCCATTCCGTCACCGCAACGTATGGGGGGATAGAAGCCCTCGAACAGCGCGTCGCCGCGCTGCTCGCCGCTGCCCAGCACGCACTCAACGAGCGCATTGACATCCGTGTCCTCGCAGGAGTCGGCGTTGGCCAGTTCGCCGGCCTCAAGCTTCTCGCCGCAGTTGGCCAGAATCTTCTTGGCGCTCTTTACCTTGACCCGGTTGACGCGGTCGGCACGGACGGCGGAGTTATCGACACAGGTCTCACCGTCGCCTTGGCAGGGGTTGTCGGCGTCACAGACCGTGCGGCATCCGCCCTTTATGCAGATATCGTCGGCGGAGCAGTCCGAATCGCGTTTGCAGGTGTTGTAACAGCGCCGTTCCAGGCAGGCCCAGCCCGCCTCGGTGTCCTTGTCGCCGCCTAGCGTGAGCGCGCACCCCTGGGCGTAGCTGGGCGGTCCACACTTATCGTCGTGGTTGACGCAGTGGCCCGTCTGGCACCAGGGGGCCGGGTCGACTCCGCCCGACTCTTCGTCGGCCTTGCGGCACATCGACCGCTGTTTCATCAGCGTGCGTATGTAGCTCGACTGGGCCTTGGCTATGGCCTGGTGGCATTTGCCCTCGGCGCGCTTGTTGAAGACCGGGTCGCAGCTTGCCTCCGCTCCGGTCCCGGCGTCGGCTCCGCAATCGGCCGAGCTAGTGCAGGCGCTGGCGTGGTCGGCTCCGCCTTCGCAAAGGTCGTGGGCGCAGCTTCCGCCGTCACAGGGGACCTCACAGACACCGCGCCGACAGGAGCCGCCGCTGCCGCAATCGGAATCGGCGCCGCAGCTGTCGCCGTCGTTGGCCGCGGCCGTGCAGGTCCCGCCGCCGTCACAGTCGGAGTCCTCGTTGCAGGGGCTGCCGGCCTCGTCGCCGCCTATGCAGGAATAACAGGCCAGTCCATCATGGTTGCCGCCCTGGCATATACCGACGGCCGGGTCACCGAGCGACTCCTGCATCATCGTCGGGAACTTGGCGAAGACCATGCAGATGAAACACTTGTAGAGGTCGTCGGTCGTATTGACGTTCAGGTCCGAATAGTGGTCCTTCAGGACCGGGCATTCGTCGAGGGTCACCGGGCAGGTTTCCATCCCCAGCTGGTCGGGGAACACGCCGCCGCACTTGCGGCCGGGTATGCCGCGTATCATCGCCTCGCCTTTTTCGATGCGGCGGACGACGTCTATGTAGACCACGTCCTGGCCGTCCTGGTCCATATCGGTGCAATCGACCGAGGCCGGCAGGTGCCCCTCGCGGCGCTCCTGGTGGCACTTGTAGATGACCTTCTCGAGGGTCTTGGCGAAACGCTCGGTACGTTTGCCGAGCCCGGTACGGCAGCGAATCGCATCCTCGGTGAAGGCGGCATCGGCGGTCTGGGGCACTGTGGCCAGCCCCACGGCCAGCACCAGGCCCATGGCCAGAGAGGCCGGCAAGGGCCGCACGCGCCGGCGGCCAGGGGCCGCGGCGCCAGGTTCAGCGGGAAATGCTTGAGGTGACAGCAGGCTCTTCACGGTATGAGCGCGTCCCGGGGGCCCAATGGCCTCCCAGGGAACAACGGCCGCCTACTTGGAATAGCAACGCCTTCCCAGTCGCGTCAAGCCTGGAACCAACCTTTTACAGGCCTTTTACGCAGCCCCCCCCCCTTTTGGGGGGTGCCGGGGCAGGTTCGTCGGTGCAGGGGGCAAAAGCCCGGATTTCATGCCTCCGAGACCCACCCATCCGCGCCGCCGGTCGGCCCTGGCCGAGGTCTAGAGTCGCCCCTCCGGCTTCCCGGGACTACCGGGACTGCACCCCATGTGGGGGAGTCGTGGTCGGGTTCCCCCGCCGCCGCTTCCCGGCTTCCCGCTCGGCACCCTAACGGGCGGGCTTTCACCCTTGCCAAGCTTGACCCGCTCTGCCTAACTGAGTGTCGATGCTGCGTGCGGTTTTAAGCGGTGCCCTGGTCTGGGCCTTGCTGCTTGTCCCTGCCGGTGGGGCCGATGCGGCCTTCACCCTTGAACAGGTCCGTTGCCGCAGCGCTGTGGCACGTTCGGCCGCCAAGTTAGCCCACCGCGCCGCAGTGCATACGGCCAAGTGTCATGGGAGGCGGGACCGCAGCGTGCCCAAGGCCACCGACGGTGCCGATTGCAACCGCTTGGACTACGGTGGCGGCGAGCGCGTCGATAGTGCCGAGCAAGCCCTGCGTTCGCGGGTCGGCGGCAAGCGCAACCGTTGTCTTGACGCATCCGGTGACGACCTCGATCCCTGGCATATGGGTTACCGGGCCTGCCCGGACCCCTGCGGGGCGCCGATAGGAACGGCCGATGATTTGGCCGACTGTCTTGTCTGCCTGGTAAGGGACGCGGTCGAGGAGATGTCGGAGACCAATCTTGGCGGTTCGGCCATCGGGCTCTGTTATGGGGGAAGTCGCGACGGTCTGGCCTGCTCTTCCTGCGTGGGCGGTAGTAACGATGGGAGTCCCTGTGACGACGACTCCGATTGCGCCGGAGAAGGCGCCTCGTGTACGGCCGCTCCCGATAACGGCGACAATTGCGAGGAGGATTCGGAGTGTGGGCTCGGCGGCGAATGCCGGGATGGCCGCTGCCGCGCGCCCTGCGATGGCGGTTCGGTCTGCAAGTACGCGTTCTGTGACGGCGGTGGCAGCAACGGCCAGCCCTGCACGCTCGGCCAATGTGCCGATGGGGGCGTGTGTGAACTGGTGATGGATAACGATATGCGCCGCTGCCGCTCTTTAATGGGCAAAAAGCAGGCCAAGCACTTTGCAACCTTGTTGAAGGAACGCGTCAAATGTCAGACCACCGAGGAACGCGCGGGCGGCAGCAGCACGGCCTGGTGTGCCAGTGCCAATCCACGCGGAAGGATTGGCAAGGTAAGGGCCCGCGGCGAGGAGGCCGTTCACAAACGCTGTGACCCAGGTTCGGCTCCGGCGACCTGCCCGAACCCGCCTGCGGATGTGCCGCCCGACGAGAGTTGTACTGACCTCGGCGATGTCTGTGTCCGCAAGTCCTGCGTGTTCGACCGTTCCGAGGGCGCCGGCTCGGATCTATTCGAATACTTCTATGCCCTGGCCAATGCCTCTGTGACCACTACGACCGTGCCGGTAACAAGCACCACGCTGCCTCCCTTTGCGACCTGGACCGAGGTCCACAGCGTGCTAACGGTCAAGTGCGTAAGCTGCCACGGTGGCGGGATGGCGATGGGTGGGCTTGGCGGTCTCGATGACAGCGCGGCCGGGTACGCAGCGCTGGTGGGAACTGCGGCGGTGGCCTGTCCCGGTAACACCCTGGTAGTGGCTGGTGAGCCGGACTCGAGCTACATCGTCGAGAAGCTCGAACAGTCCGCGCCCGAATGCGGTTCGCAAATGCCCACGGGCGGCTCGATGACATCCGGGGAACTCGCGGCCATCCGTTCCTGGATTTCGGGCGGCGCGCTCAACGACTAAGGCCAGTTAAGCCATTCAGACTAGCTACCGCACAACTTCTTGTTCCGGCAGTAGCCGCGCACCAGTTGATTGAGGTCGTGGCCGATTGCGTCCACGTCCTTTGCCAGCGCGGCCATGGTCTCGGCCAAGCGCGTGTCGCTATCGGCGGCGGCCGCTTCGGCCGGTGCGGCCATCCTTGCGATGTGCGCCACGCCCGCCGGCAGGGGGCGAAGTGCCAGCGCCGTGGTCGCCAGTGCGATAATTGTGAGGGCCGCCCTGGTGTAGATGTCGATTCGCATATTAGCCTCCTTGTACCTTACGTTGTCGTTCAATAGCTGATACCTGCGCCTTTCTCCCGCCGCGATGGTCTCCTTTGCAAGTAGTCGTTCGCGCCTTCCGGTGGCGCTAATCAACGTCGGGGAAGGGGCCGGGTCCGCTGGCGGCGTCTGACCACGGCCGTGTGTTGCGTCCGCGTTCATAGGCCCCTATGTGAGCCTGTGGGCGCTAGCGAGGTGGAATGCTTGTGAGCGGCAAGAACAAGACTGCACTGGTGACCGGGGCCTCGTCGGGTATCGGCGAGGAACTATGCGAACTGCTCGCCGCCGACGGGCATGACCTGGTGGTGGTGGCCAGACGCCGTGAACGGCTAGAGTCCCTTGCCACCAGGCTCAGCTCCGACCACGGGGTCAAGGTCTCGGTCATCGCCAAAGACCTGGCCGCGGCCGGTGCTGCCCGCGAGGTCTGCGCGTCCTTGGATGCCCGCGACATAAGTGTGGATGTGTTGGTCAACAGTGCCGGGTTCGGTGACTTTGCCGATGTTGCTGGTGCCGACCAGACCAGGCTCGGCGACATGATGCAGGTAAACGTTGTGGCCTTGACCGAGCTTACCAGGCTCTTGGTCCCCGGTATGCGCGAGCGCGGCAGTGGCCGCATCCTCAACATCGGTTCCACCGCCGGCTTCTTTCCGGGACCGGGGATGGCGGTCTATTACGCCAGCAAGGCCTATGTGAACTCGTTCACGGAGGCCCTGGCCACCGAGTTGGCCGGCAGCGGTGTGACCGCGACGGTACTTTGCCCGGGACCGGTGGCCACCGAGTTCCAGGCCGAGGCCCACCTCGAAGACTCCCGCTTCGTCAAGTTGGCCCCAATGCAGACCAGCGAGATGGTCGCACGTGCCGGCTACAGCGCGATGAACAGGGGCAAGGTCATGGAGGTTCCGGGTTTGCAGTATAAGTTGTTGCCACAGCTCACGCGCTTTTCGCCGCGCGTGGTCATACGCTCCGTTGTCCGCTTCCTTCAGACCCCCTGACGACCCGTACCGATGGACCTCAGTTACAGCGCCGAGTACGAGGGCTTTCGCCAGGAGCTACGGCAGTTCCTTGTGGCCAACTGGACCGACCAGGACCGGGCCGAACACGATGCCGACGATGTCATCGTCGGGCGGATAGTCCGCCCCGGTTCGCGCGTGACCGAGTTCAGGCTGGCCGCAATAGAGGCCGGGCTGTTCTACAGGAACGTTCCGCGCCGTTGGGGTGGTGGTGAGCAGCCGTTCGACCCGCTCAGGTCAAAGATTATCCGCGAGGACCTCAAGGCGGCCGGTGCGCCGCGCGAGATGGTCGGCCAGGGACCGTCGATGCTGGTGCCGACCCTGCTCGAGCACGGGACCGACGAGCAGAAAGAAAAGTTCGTGCGTTCCACCCTGCTGGGTCAGACCCTGTGGTGCCAAGGCTACAGTGAGCCGGGTGCGGGCAGCGACCTGGCCTCGCTCAGGACCAAGGCCGAGCTCGACGGTGACCACTGGGTCGTCAACGGCCAGAAGACATGGACCTCGAACGCCGAAGACGCCGACTGGATGTTCTGTCTGGTGCGCACCGAGGCCGGCAAGCCCCGCCACGACGGCATCAGCTATTTACTTATCGAGATGAACAGCCCGGGCATCGACGTGCGCCCTCTGCGCCAGATAACCGGCGACGCCGATTTCAGTGAGGTGTTCTTCGACAACGTGCGGGTTCCCGCGAGCAACATCGTCGGCGAGCGCGGCCAGGGATGGATAGTGAGCCGTTCGACCCTAAAGCACGAACGCGCGCTCATCGGCGACACCGAGATAAATCGCCGGTCGATGGACGGTCTGGTCTTCATCGCTTCCACTCTCGAGCGCAAGGGCAAGCCGGCCATCAAGGATCCGGTCATCCGCGACCGGCTGGTCGAACTAGAGTCGCGCTTGCTGGCCCACGAGTATCATTCGATGCGGCTGTTGACGATGCAGTCCAAGGGGCAGGAAGCGGGGCTGGCCGGTATAGTTCCCAAGCTTGCCGGGACCCAGCTCACCTATGACATGGGCAAGGCCGCCATGGACATCATGGCCTCGGGCGGCAGCCTGGCCCCGGGCGAGGACAGCGCACCTGCGGGAGGGATGTTCGTTACCGCCTACTACTGGGCTCTCGGGGTGTTGATTGCCGGCGGGACCGCCAACATACAACGCAACATCATCGCCGAGCGTGGCCTCGGCATGCCGCGCGACCCGGCTCAGGTCCGTCCGTCCGGGCCAAAGGCCGGAGGCTAGCCGTGGATTTTGCACTGAGCGAAGAACAAGGCCTGCTTGCCGATACCATTGGCCGTTATCTGGCCGACAATTGTCCGACCACGCGGGTGCGCGAAGTCATGGAGAGCGAGAGCGGTCATGACGGTGAACTGTGGGGCGGCCTGGTCGAGCTCGGGCTGGCCGGTCTGCTGGTCCCGGTGGCCCATGGCGGCATGGAAAGCGAGATGCTCGACCTGGCCGTTGCCGCCGAAGAGCTTGGCTATGCCGCAACCCCGGGCCCCTTTCTTGCCGTTTCGATGGCCGTGGTCGCTTTGGCCGCCGCCGATGACCAGGCCGCGGCCGGCGAGCTGTTGGGGGGCCTGGCCGATGGTAGCCGGCTGGCCACGGTGGCCATTGCCGAACAAGGCGAGCGTTGGGAGCTTGCCGAGCTCGAGGCAAAGGTGGAGGGGGGACGGCTGACGGGGGCCAAGACCTTGGTGCCGTATGCCGGGGTGTCCGACCACATCCTGGTAGCGGCCACAGGACCCGAAGGACCCGGTCTCTACCTGGTCGACCGCCGTACGGAAGGGGTCAGTTGCCGCGCTCTCAAGGTCAACGACCTGACACGCAGGCTCGACGCCGTGGACTTCGACCGGGCCGAGGCCTGCCGCATAGCCGGCCCCCGAGCTTTCGAACGCATGCGCGATGCCGGGTTGGTACTTCTGGCCGCCGATGCCTACGGGGGCTCCAGGCGATGCCTGGAGATGGCCCGCGACTATGCTTTGGAGCGCGAGCAGTTCGGTCAGATTATCGGCGCCTTCCAAGCCGTAAAACACCAGTTGGCCAATCTGGTGGCCGAGGTGGAACCCTCCCTGTCTCTCTATTGGTATGCGGCGCACGCCATCGATCGGGAAGTCCCGGATGCTTCGCGGCAGGCGGCTGTGGCCAAGGCCCGCCTGACCGACGTCTTCGACCGGGCTGCCCGCGACTCGACCGAGATACACGGTGGCATCGGGTTCACCTGGGAGTACGATCTGCAACTCTGGTTCCGCCGCTCGATGTTTGACCGAAGCTTCCTCGGCGATGCCGCCCGCCACCGCGAACGTGCGGCCGAGCTGGCCGGCTGGTAGTTCGCCTATAGCCTGCGACCGGCCATGTGGCCGTCGAAAATCGCCCGGTCGACGAAACGTACCGCCACGGCATCACCCACACGTATGACTTCCGGGACCCGCCCGGCCAGTTCGAAGTAGAGTTCGTCGTTAGGCAGTCCGTGGGTCCGTATCACCACTGTATCGACCGCGGAGATTACCTCGGTGCGTCCCGAGAGAAGGTCGACGATGGTGGCCTCGTGTTCGCCGACCGAGGCCAAGGCACTGGTGGGGCGCCAGGTCACACCGGCGCCGACCGCACGTGGCAGCGCGTTGGCCATGGTCTCGGCGTCCAGCAACATCGGCGTGGCCAGCGGCATCACCAGCGTAACCTCGCGTTGCTGGCCGGCGAGAAGTTCGCCCAGCCCGAGACCTTCGATGTGACCGACGGTGTCTAGGATGACGATGCGGTGGCCAAGCTCGTCGCTCTCGGCGCCCAGTGCTTGTTCGAGCGCCTGCTCGTGATTAATCACAAAGGAACGGTCGGTGCCGGATACCGGCATGTGGTGCCACTTGGCCCGGCCGCTGGTGGTGGCGTGTCCACCGGTGGCCACCACTACCGCATCCGGCGACATTGCGGTCAGGGTCTCGGCGGTGGCCTGGCTCGACAGTCTGATATCGACGCCCTGCCGCGCGCATTCGGCTGCGCGCCAATCGGCGAAATCGCGTAGTTCTCCGCGTCCTGGAAGCTGCTCGGCCAGGCGCACCTTGCCGCCGAGCCTGCCGCTCTGTTCGACCAAGGTAACCTCGTGGCCACGTGCCGCAGCGACCCAGGCTGCTTCGAGTCCGGCCGGACCGCCTCCGACCACGACCACGCGTTTTTTGGTTGCGGCCGGGTCGAGCGTTTCAAGCTTGCTTTCGCGGCCGACCGTGGGGTTCTGAACGCAGCTTACCGGTATGCCTTGGAGCAGGTTACCGTAGCAGCCTTGATTGGAACCTGTGCAAAGCCGTATCTCCCCGCTCCGTTCGGACCGCGCCTTGGCCGCCCAGTCGGGGTCGGCGATGAGTGCGCGTACCAGGGTGACGGCATCGGCACGGCCCTCGGCGATAATGCCCTCTGCCTCGGCCGGCGTGAGGATACGGTGCACGGCAAACACCGGTGTTGCCGTGACGGCCTCGCGCACGCGCGTGGCTGCCGGCACGCCGAAGAGGTGGGGTGAGTAGAGCGGCCGGACCATGCCTATCCCGGAGCTGCCCACGCTTACGTTTATGAAGTCGGCCAGCCCCAGTTCTTCGAACCGGGCGGCAATTTCGGCGGCCTCATCGGGGCCTAGCCCGGCCTTGCCCTGTTCCTCGTCGCCGACCAGCCGCAGGCCTACTGCCTTGGCTGGGCCGACAGCCGCGCGCACGGCCTCGAGCACCTCGACGGCCATGCGCATGCGGCCCTCCAGGCTTCCGCCGTAGCCGTCGGTCCTGAGGTTGCTTCGCGGCGACAGGAACTCGTGGAGCAGGTACCCGTGGGCGGCGTGGACCTCTATGCCGTCGAAGCCGCCCGCAGCGGCGTTCCTTGCCGAGATGCCAAAGTGCTCGACGACCTCGCGTATCTCGTGTTGTTCGAGGACCTTGGGCGCTTCGTTGTAGTTGGCCACCGGCGAAGGGGCCCAGACCGGCAGCTTTGACCAGTCACCGCGATTGACGCCCCCGTTGTGTGCAAGCTGCAAGAAGACCTTGGCGCCTTCGGCGTGAACCTCGGAGGTCAGGCGCTCGAAGTGTTCGACTGCCTCGGCTTTCCAGGCCGCGGCGTTGTTGCTCATTTGATAGGCCGTGGTCGGGTGGACCTGGGCCTGGCCGGCGATTACCAGGCCGGCTCCGCCACGGGCCCGCCGGGCCAGGTAACGGCCCAACCTTTGACCGTAGTAGCCGGGTTCGCCAGCCTCGCCGCCCGGTTCGGTGAACATCGTGAAGTGGGCGCCGAAGACGACCCGGTTGGCGACCGTTATCGGTCCGATATCAAGCGGCGAGAAGAGTTGGGGGTATTGCAAGCGGCTTCCTGGCCGGGGTCCGGCACTGCGCGGCGCTGTTGTAGCAAGCAGACCAAGGAAATACGATGCTCGCACTGTGGCCCCCGACACGCCCCGCCGGTCGCCCCTGCTCTCGGTCTTCGAGTGGACAATATTCCCGCTCATAGCCGGGGGCGGCACCGTGGCCGCTATCTGGGCGATCGAGGCCGGTTATGGTCCGCTGCGTGTCTACATAGTCGTCCAGGGTCTGGCCGTGGTCACCGTCGCCCTGCTCGAGCGCGTAGTGCCCTACTCGCGGGCATGGCTGGCCTATCAGGGCGACGTACCCGCCGATGCCGGCCACTCGGTGGTATCGGCGGTATTGGTCCCCGAGCTACTAAAGCCCTTCATCCATGCCGCCGGTATCGCCACCGCGGCATGGATGTCCGCACAGCTGGGTACCGGCCTGTGGCCCGAGACCTGGCCGCTGGCCGCTCAACTGGCCCTGGCGCTGGTGGTCGGAGAGTTCGGCCAATACTGGGTCCATCGCCTGGAACACGAACGGCCCTGGCTGTGGCGCTTTCACGCCACCCATCACAGCGCGCCGCGGCTTTACTGGCTAAATGCCGGCCGCTTCCATCCGGTCGATTACCTGTTCCTCTATATCGCTTGGTACTGGGTGCTGGTCGCGGCCGGCGCCGGCATCGAGGTGATAGCGCTGTTCTCCTGGTTCACCGCCATCCACGGGATATTCCAGCACTGCAATTTGCCGGTCAGGCTGGGGCCGCTCAACTGGGTATTTTCGATGGCCGAGCTGCACCGCTGGCATCACTCGCGGACCATCGAGGAATCCAACGCCAACTATGGGGCGACCATGATTGTATGGGACATCGTTTTCGGCACACGGTTCTTGCCCCACGACCGCAGGCCGCCCGAACAGATAGGCATCGCCGACCTGCCGAATTTCCCGGGCGGATACTTCGCCCAGCTCCTTTCGCCTCTGCGTTGGTCGCGGGTGGTAAGCGAGTCAAGGGGGCCCGGCGGCACGGCCTAGCTGTTGTGCCGGTGCCAGGGGCTCGAGCGGGGCATCCAACGCGGCACGTTGTCCTTGTAGGCCAGGTAGTCGCGTCCGAAGCGTTTCATCATCCCCGCTTCCTCGACCAGTGGCAGGTAGATGAGGTTGGCTGTCACAAACAGCGCCAACCAGCCGAACAGCGGCGCTGAACCGAACAGGGTGGCCTCACCGGCCAGCACGGCGAAGACCCCGGAAATCATTGGATTTCGCACCCGGCGGTAGGGGCCGTGCACCACCAACCTTTCGGTCGGGTCCCAGGGGGCGAGGGTTCCCCCGCCGCGCCGCCTTAGCAGGCTGTTGGTCTGGCCCATGAGCCTGAGCCCGTAACCTATCAGTCCCAGGCCGAGTACGAGCGGGGCCAACGCGGCTCCGCCAGCTAGGGTCCAGCCGGGCGTCGAATCGAAGGAGCGCAGCAACAAGAGAGGGACCGCAACAGTAATGGTTCCGGGCAATATCAAGACCGAAAGAAGGACCCGCCAGAGCGGGGGCATAGCGGCCGGTTCTGCCATGCGTGGATTATAGGTGGCCGGTCCCGGTTACCGCTAGCCAGGCCACCACCTCGGCCGCCATGGCTCCGGGTAGCGCCGAGTAGCCGGCGCTGAGCCGTTCGAGTTGCTCGCTTGTCAGTCCGCGCCGGCCTTGTTCTTGGAAAAGCGGTGCATCGATGGCCAGGCGTGTGGCCAGCTCTTGGTCGCATTCGGCCGTCAGCGCGGCCCGGAACGACGTTTCGGGGTCGTAGCCGTGGCCCAGGCGATAACGGTCGGCCAAGGTGGCCAAGGGAATACGCGAAAGCTCGGCCTGGAGCATGGGGTTGACGGCATGTCCGGCGATGAGTTCGGTCAGCTCGGGACTGGTCTGGCCGAAGGCGCCGAGGTGAAGATGATCGATACGGCCGACGTCGTTGACAGGGTAGTTGTCCCACAGGAAGGGCTGGCGTCCCATCCTTCCGGCGACATCGCGCATATGAGCAGGACAGTAGTCGGCCGACAGGACCGAAGGGCCGGTCCAAAACATGTCTACATCGCTCGCAAGCAGGCGGCCGAGCTCTTCGAGGTAACCGTCGGGACGGCGGCCGAAGAGCTGGTCGAGAAGCGGGTCGTCGCTGTAGTAGGTCGGGCACACCAAGAGGTGTGCCGGCCGGGCCCCTTCGGAAAGTCGCCAGACTATCTCGGCCTGCCGTTCGGCCAGGCGGTCCGTGTCGCCACGCATGTCGTCGAACAGTACCGCCAGAAGGTCGAGCCCGAGGTCCATGAGCCGGCCGGCCTTGGCCTCAAGCGCCGGCCCCACAGCAGAGACCGGCTCGCGCCAGGCCTCGTGCGGGCTGAGTCCCACCCCCCAGGCCATACCCGCCCCACGGTAGGCCTCGGCGGTGGCCTCAAGCTCCCGCAATTCGGTGGCCGGCCAGTCCGACCGCCACTGTTGGCGCAGCGAACGATCGTTCTTTGGTGCGTAGATGTAGAAACCGTAGCCGTGGTCGGCCAAAAAGGGAGCTAGCCCGCGACGCGCGCCCCAGGGCCAAGGCGGCCCGTAAAATCCCTCTATGAGCCCGTACTTCAAGCGCTATTTCGGACCTTGTACCTTAGGAAGCGACCGGCGTGCTGCTATCCTGGAACGGGCGTTCGCCGCCGCCGGCCATTGGACCAAGGTCCAAGTTGCACAGCCGCTCCCGGCGAGGTTAGCCTCGAAGTTGCCATGAAGGCCCCTACCACGCTCTTGCTCATGCTTGTGGCCGCCTGCCTTGCCTGTGGCGTTGGCCCGGCATTTGCCGACGAGATTGCTGATGCCTCCGACCTCTGCTCATCGACCGAGGACCCCTGCATCGTAAATGACACCCATACCGTGGTCGGCATCACGCTCGACTTTGGCACCAGGGTGCTCCGAATATCCGATGGCGGCCAACTCGATATCGGTTCCGGTACGGTGAGCATACTCTGCGGCGGGCTTACGGTCGATAGTGCCAGTGGGGCCGCGATAAAGGCCACGGGCGATGACTTCAGCGGCGGCGACCTGACCGTGACGGCATACGGCATCTGCTCCAACGATGCTTCACAGGCCTGCCTCGAGGATGGCGAGTGCAGCGGCACCTGCGGCGGCGACGGCGGCACGATATTCTTGGGCTCGAAGATTACCGGGAGCAACGAGTGGCCGGCCACCGTCACCTTGTATGCGGCCGGCGACATCACCATCGACAAGAACATCACGCTGGCCGGCACGACCTCTGATTCCGATGGCGGCGAGCTCGACGTCCAGTCTTACGAAGGTTCGGTGACCATCAACGGCAATGTGGATGTGACCGCCGGTGGTGACTCGACCGGCGGCGATATCGCGATTACCGCCGGTGACGATGTTACGGTCGCATCCAAGCTCGATGCGTCGGGCGGTGATTTCGACGGCGGGAACATCGATATCACCGCAACCGACGACGTCGATATCAGTGCCGACCTGACCGTTAGCTCGAACAACGGTGAGGGGGGTGGTGGCAGTATCAGTGTGACCGCCGGCGGCGACATCACCATGGCCTCCTCGGGTTCGGGCAACATCGTGCTGCAGGCCGACGGTCACAAGTCGTCGGACAACTACGCGGGCGACGGTGGATATGTGCAGTTCATTGCCAGCGGTGATATCACCGTTTCCTCCACGGTCCGTATGCGTGCCAACGGCGCCAAACCCGATGGTGCCGGCGGGATGGTCGAACTTACCGCCGGCGGGGACCTTTCGATCGCAGGCCAGCTCAACGCGCTGGGAAAGGGCAGCGACGGGATGGGCGGCGATATCGACCTGGCGGCCGGTGGGGACATCGTGGTTTCCGGCAGTGCCGGGATAGACGCGACCGGAAAGGGCGGTGCCGGAACCATAGGTCTGCTGGCTACGGATGCGATTGCCTTTTCCGGCGAGGCCGATGCTTCGGCCGAAGGCTCGGGTTTGGGTGGTGCGGTAAGCGTGCGCGCGGGAACCACCTTGGACCTGTCGGGTGACCTCATCGTCGATGGGAGTCCCTCGAGCGATAGCAACGGGACCATCGATCTGACCGCGTGTGATGTTAACGTCAGTTCGGGCGGTTCGATAAATAACGAAGGGTCCTACGGCGCGAACACGATAACCGGGGCCGATTCGATAGTAATCGCTTCGGGGGCCGAGATGCTGGCCGACACCAGTAGCGGCTCGAACACGTTGACCTATGGCGCTGCTGGAACCCCCCCGTCGGTGCTCGGGACCGTGAGCCCGGCCGCTTCTTTGGTGTTGAGCGGCACCTTGACGAGTTGTGGCGCCTCGCCGACCACGACAACGACAACCACAACCGGCGCATCGACTACCACTACGACCACCGGCACCCCCACAACCACCGTTGCCTCGGGCGGCGCCTGCGGCGACGTGACCGGTGACTCGGAGATAAAGGCGACCGACGCGCTCAACATCCTCAAGGCCGCAGTAAAAATCTACACCGCCGCCGACCTCAACTGCACATGTTCGACCGGCGCCACCACCACCACCGGCGCCACCACCACCACGGTCGCCACCTCCTCGCTCGGACTGCCATGTACCTCGGCAGAGGTGCGCGTGCAGCTTGAGGGCAGCGACCTCGATGCCGGCTACACCGGGCTGGGCCACGACGGCGAACTTATCGAGGGCCCCTCGATCACCTTCCGCATCAAGCAAAAATGCACCGGTACCGAGACCGTCTGCACGCTCGACTCTGAGTGCGCACCGGCCACCTGCGACCCGGTCTGTCACTGTGACGACCCGAGCAATGCCGAATGTGAGGGAATCGGGCCGACCCACCAGGGCTCTTGCTCGGCGAGCCTTGCCGACTGCGACAGCAACTCGGATTGCGCAGGGGGCCAAACCTGTGAGAAGTTCTACGGCGCCCCGCTGCCCCTGTCGTCTGCCGGCGTACCGGTTTGCATAACGACCTACTTCGACGGTGACATTACCGGCACGGCCAACGCCCAGACAGGGGAAGGTCGGTTCGCCATCTCGTTGCGCTCCAAGGTCCATCTGGGCATAGCGAACGATCAGCCGTGCCCGCGTTGCGGAGATCCGGCCAGCTGCAGCGACTCGGCCTATCTCAGCCAGACCACCTGTGAAACGGCCGGCGGCACATGGACGGCCGGTCCTTCAGTCGGCGACACTGGTAACACCTGCGAGGGCGGGCCCACCGCGGGCACGGCCTGCACCGTGCATGGCACCAGCTCGCTGTTCGGCGGGATATCGCGTGATTGCCCGCCGGCATCGAACACCAACGTGTCGGGTTCGGGTCTGGTTATCTCCATGTCGGAGGTCTCCACCAGCACCGTTTCCAGGCAGGCCGCGATGCCCTGCTCCGCACCGTGGAACATGCATCCGGACCTCGGCAACGGCTACTGCGTCGACAACTTCGACTCATGCACGGCACATTCGGATTGTCGCCGCTGCATATCCTCGAGCGGCACGCTCGAGCTTTCAGGCAGCACGACAGTAAAGTG
>JAYGCK010000082.1:0-6986 GCA_046583395.1 Deltaproteobacteria bacterium | reverse complement strand
CGTGCCTTTGACCGAGGCCGTAAACCCCAACATCGCCATGGTCACCAGTTTCTCGGTCCACGATGACCCCGAAGAGGCAGACCGTCGCGGGAAAGAAGGCTTCCAGTTCTTCGCCTTCGCTCTTGCCCATTACTATCTGTTCGGCTCACAGCAACCCGGACGCACCGACATCTGGAAGCTGTTCCAAGAACAAGCGGCCGGCCAAGGGATATCCATCGGTGAGGAAGCCTACGGTGGAATCGGGACGCCTGAGACCGTAGCCGATCATTGCCGAGCCTTCGAGGAGGCTGGTGTCGATCAGACGGTGTTCATCCAGCAAGGAGGCAATAACCGGCACGACCACATCCTCGAGACCCTGGAACTCTTCGCCAAGCGCGTAATGCCAGAGTTCAAAGAACGCGAATCGATTCGGCATGCCCAGAAGGCCGCCGAGATGGCCCCCTACATAGAAGAAGCCTTCAAACGAAAGGCCCAACAGACCGGCAACGGCACGGCCCCACCAGAGCCGCCTGTAGTCGACTCCTACGGCCGCTCAATCATGGCGGGAGACCCGGACGTCAAGCTCACCTGACGGACTGTTAGCTGCCGCCTATAGACCTTCTGGATGACGCCCTCGCCAGGGCCGGGCCTTCTCTATCTGGGCCGAGAGTCGGATCAGCCCAGCCTCGTCCCAAGGAGCACCAACCAACTGAACGCCAAGCGGCAACCCGTTCGGCCCCGTACCGAGCGGCAACGATATCGCCGGCTGACCGGTAACGTTCAAAAGTGGCGTAAACGGCACCCACTTCGCGGCGGTCATGAGCGGGGCCAGGGGGTCGGCATCGTAACCTTCCCATATCGCGCCGACCTTGGGGGGCTCCACTGCCATAGTCGGAGTCAACAGAACATCAAAGTCACGTCCCCACGAAGAGGTAATGATTCGACTCACGATCTGCATCTCGGCAACGGCCTGAACATAACGAATGCTATCGGTGCCAAGCGCCGCCTCCCGGGTGGCACGGTTGATGCGCTGGGCCTGCTCCCAATCACCAAGATCAAAATACGCGCTTGCCGTATACCAGACCGTAAGAAAGACATCTCGTGCCTGCTCCGGATCAGGCCAAACCGGGCTCGCCTCAAAGACCTCGTGCCCGAGTTCTTCCAAAAGCTTCGCCGTATCTTCGACCAACTCCTGGAAGCAAGGCTCCACAGTGGCATCAAGCGGCGGTTTAGTGGTGTAGCCGATTCGCAGACGGCCTGGCTCACGCCCAACCTCGTCCAAGAAACGCCGTTCGGGTGAAGGCGCATTATACCAAGCGCCAGGATCCGGCCCGCTGATCTCGTCAAGCAGTGCAGCCGTATCGGCCACGGTGTGAGTAACGGCACCTTCGACGGCCAAACCATGAAGCACATCGCTGACGAAAGGCCCCGACGACACACGGCCACGTGATGGCTTTAGTCCGACCAAACCGCAGCAAGAAGCCGGAACACGGATAGAGCCACCACCGTCGTTGGCGTGCCCGAGCGGAACCAACCCGGCAGCTACGGCAGCAGCGGAACCACCACTAGAGCCTCCTGGAGTCCGGTCAGTGTTCCAGGGGTTGCGGGTATCACCGTACAGGTCGTTCTCAGTTACACAGAGCGTTCCGCACTCAGGCGTGTTCGTTCTAAAGGCCAACAAGAAGCCAGCACGCTTGAAGGCTGCGACCACATGGGCATCGGCAAGACCTACACGGTCACGCGCAGCCCTGGAACCGAAGGTGGTCGGCCATCCCTCAACATCGGTCAGGTCCTTTACCGGCATTGGCACACCGTGGAAGGGGCCGAGGTCCTCCCCCATCATAATGGCCTGCTCAGCCGTACGCGCTTCCGCACGCAGTTCCTCGTCACGACGCCAAACCACCGCATTGATCTTGGGGTTAATACGGTCGGTGCGCTCCAGGTAGTGGTCGACCACCTCGACCGGACTTATCTCTTTGGCACGGATGGCAGCGGCAAGTTCGAGTGCGGATATGTAAGGGTCCATGGCCGCAACCTAGGCAGGCGCCAGGTCCGGCTCAAGCCCACGGCCCTGCCCGGCCTTGAAGGACAAGCCCGCCATGTCTAGCATCGGCCGATGGACCGCAACGCCACCATTATCGCCTCGGCGCTGGTCGTGGCCGCCACATGGCTCGTCAACCTTCCGACCCTGGACTACGAGTTCGTCCACAAGGACCGGGCCCTCATACTCGAGCGGGCTCCGGTATGGGAGGAAGGGTGGGCCGAGACCATGCTGACCCGCACATGGGGCAGCGCGCGCAAGGCCACCCTGGTATCCCTCGACCTGGACCGGCGGACCCCGATGTCGCCACGGCCCTACCACATGACCAACCTGGTCCTGGCCACGCTGGTGGCCCTGCTCGTATTCGCGCTTGCCAGAGCCCTGGGGCTGACCGTGCCCGGTGCCGGGGCCGCAGGCCTTTTGTTCACGCTCCACCCGCTGCACGTCGATGCGGTGGTCAGCATGGTCGGACGGGCCGAGCTGTTGGCCGCCACCGGGGTCCTGGCCGCCCTCGTACTTCACATTCGCGGGTACCCGGGCGGGCGCCGGACCGAGCTTCTTTCCTGGGCCGCCTTCGCCCTGGCCCTGCTCTCGCGCGAGAACGCCGTGGTGCTGCTCGGCCTCATCCTAGTCTACGAAATGACCGTGGGCGGCCGCACTCTCCGACGGTCATTAAGGACGCTCGTTCCCTACTTGGTGCTGACCGGGGCCTGGCTCGGTCTCGTCCTGGCCCAAAGCGGCGATGCCCCGATTATTACCGCCGTCGATAACCCACTGGCCCACATGAGCGCGCCTTGGCGCATGGCAACCGCCGCAGAGATTCTGTGGCGCTATCTAGGCCTGAGCGTACTACCGATAGCTCTCCTGCCCGACCGCTCCTTTGCCACGGTCAATCCCGCACCTGCCGTGGCCATAATTGCCGCCCTGGCCTGGATGGCCTGTCTTGGCCTGGTGTGGATAAAGCGCGCGACCAACCCGCGCCTGGCCTTTACCCTATTGTGGTTCCCGGTGGCCTTTGCCGCGACCTCCAACCTGCTGTGGCCGGCCAACACCAACATGGCCGAACAGTTGGCCTTCCTGCCCTCGGCCGGGCCCTGTCTTTTGGCCGGCATGGCCTTTGGCGCTCTCGGTGCCCGGACCGACAGAACAGCAACGGCTGCGGCCCTGCTTGCGGTCGTGGTGGCAGCCTCTTTGCTGGCCCCGGCCTATCGAGAGCGCGCTTCGGTGTGGGCGGCCAGCGAGCACTACTACCGCCGCAGCATCGAACTCTCGCCCGACTCGGCCCGGGCCTGGTACAACCTCGGCATGTCTCACATGCGCGGCCAGAAACGCCGCCTGGCCCTACGCGCCTTCGAACGGGCGGCCGAGATAATGCCCGGCTTCGACCGTGCCGCGTGGTGGCGGGCAGCGTTGCTGATGGGATTCAAACGGCCCGACGAGGCCGAGGCGGTCTACCGCGGCTATCTAGAGCTTCGGCCCGATGACGCCGGCATGACCTCGCATCTGGTCTCCCTGCTCGTAAAGGACGACCGCGTCGCCGAGTCCCTACCCTTTGCCGAGCGCATGGCCGCCGCTGAGCCCGACAACGAGGTCTACGCCAAGACCTTGAATTTAATCCGCAGCAAGCTCACCCCGCCCCTCGAGCTCGAGGACCAAGAGCCCGCGCTCAGTCCTTAAAGGCCAGTTCGGCCAGCGGCAACCGGTAACGCCGCATCAACCCATAGACGGCCAAGGCGCCCAGACGGCGGCCCCTTTGGATATTGCGCCGTTCGGCCAAGGCAGCCGGCATACCGGCCAGAGCGGCCAGGTATGCACGCGTGAGAATGGCCAGCAGCGCCAGGCGCGAATAGTCGCGTGCGAACTCACTGCTGATGCCGCGGCCGGCCAGGGCCGCATAAGCCTGGGCCAGGTAGCGAGCCAGGGTGTACAAGGGGCTTAGCAGCAGCAGCCGTTTGGGAAAGAGCTTTACTGCGTTCCAAATTCGGTTGCGTTCGACCAGATAGGCCTTGAAGGCCGAATGGTAACCGCTGGTCATCGACTTTTTGTGATAGGCCACCGCGTCGGGAACATAGCGGCAACGCCAGCGCCTGAGTTGGCCGCGCATACACAGGTCGAGGTCTTCGAGATAGGCAAAGTAGCGCTCGTCGAACAGACCGATATCGTCGAGCATGGAACGGCGGTAGACCGCCGCACAGCCGTTGGGGCCCAAGACCTCCTCGGGCTGGTCGAACTGCCCCAGGTCCTCCTCCAGCCAACCTCGCGAGCGGCAGATGCCATCGGGGTAAACCAACAGGCCGGCCGAATCGAAGACACGGCGGCGGTCGAACATCATCACGCGGGCCGCGAACATCCCGAACCCCGGGTCGAGGCCGGCCGCGGCGACCATGCGTGAGACAAAATCGGGTGCCAGTTCGGCGTCGTTGTTGACCAAGGCCACGAGCTCCCCCGATGCCTTGGCGATGGCAAGATTGTTGGCGCGGCAAAAACCGAGGTTGTCGGGGCTCTTTATGAGGTCCACCTGGGGGAACTCGCGCTCGACCATCTCCGAGCTGCCGTCGGCCGAACCGTTATCGACCACGATGGTCTCGAGGTCCGGGTGGTCCTGGGCTGCGACCGAACGAAGGCAGTCGGCGAGCAACTCGCGACCGTTCCAGTTCAAAATGATGACCGAAACCCGCACTGCGGCCGATTCTAGCCGACCAGGCGGATTTCCACAGCCCGCCCGGCCCTTCTCCAATTTTGTAAGCCGGTGAACCTTTTTGGCCACACCAAGGTCGGTAGAGCGCCCGATATGCCCCTATCCGGGCATTAGGGCATGGCATGTGACTTGCAGAACTAGGGGCAGGAGGAAGCAAAAATGACCGACCCCAACACCGGAGCCCTCATAAGGCGGCTCAGACAGAAGTTCACGATGACCCAGGAAGAGTTTGCCCATGCCCTCGGCATAACCGTGAGTACGGTCAATCGCTGGGAAAACGGACACTCGGCCCCCAGCCGTCTGGCACGCTCTAGCATCAAGTGGCTGGCCGAGGCCCGTGGCTACAGGCTCGACCCCGAAACGCTGGCCGAACCGGTGTCAACCGCGCGGGTAGCCGCCGGCTTCGAGACCAGGCGCTTCGCCCCCGCGTAATATACGCTCGAGCTCCTCGAGGCGGCTCTGACAGGCGGCATCGGTCGCGGCCCTCTCGGCCACCGAGCGTACTGCGCGAAGTATCGAGGTGTGGTTGCGCCCGCCCAGGGCCTCACCAATCTCGGGAAGCGAGGAACTGGTCAGTTTGCGGCACAGGTAGGCGGCCACGTGGCGGGGCCAGGCCACCCGCCGGGTACGATCGCGGCTTAGCAATTCCTGACGGGTGATGCCGTGGGCCCAGGCCACCGTGTCGATTACCGAATCTATCCCCACTGGCCCGCTGTGACCGACATAGGGCGCCACAAGTGTCTCTATGACCCGGTCGTTGAGCTCGGCCGACTGATGGGTGACGGCGGCCGCCAATCGCGCCACCAGACCCTCTATGTCACGCACGCTGCCACGCAGCCGGGGCGATAGTTTCTCGGCCACGCCCGAGGGCAGGACCAGACCGACCTCCTCGGCCTTGGCCTTTAGCAGCTTCAAGCGCAGCTCGGAGTCCAAGGGTCCTAGGTCGGCCAACAGTCCGCCCTGAAAGCGGCTGGCCAGCCCCTTCTCGAGCTTTTCGAGGTCACGCGGGCCACGGTCGGCTGCCAGCACGATGGGCTTGCCCGCGGCATGTATGAGGTTGAAGGCGTGGTAAAGCTCCTGCTGTGTCCGTACCTTGCCCGCCAGAAACTGCACGTCGTCTATTAGCAGCGCATCGGCCAGGCGGAACTCGCGCCGAAAAGCGTCCATGCGCTCCAACCTCAGGGCATCGACCATCTTGCGAGTGAAATCCTCGCCCTGGTAGTAGAGCACCCTGCGCCCACGGCCACGCAAAGCGTGACTAATGGCCAACAGTAGATGCGTTTTCCCAAGCCCGACGCCGCCGTAGATGAACAAGGGGTTGGCGGCCGAGGCCTTAGCATCGGCGACCTGCTTGGCCGCATTAAATCCCAAGCGATTGCTGGTGCCGACGATGAAGTTGTCGAAGGTCTTGCGGTGGCGGGTGGCCTCGGTCCTCTGGCGGGGCCGTTCGCCGGCGGGACGCGGACGCTCCCCACGGGAGATCCGCGTCCCACCGAACGAACCCACCACCACCGCCACCCGACACCGCCGCTCGGCGGCCGTCGATACGGCGCGCTCGATGGCCGGCAGAAATGCCTTACGGACCCGGTCGCGGAAAAGACCGAAGGGGGCCTCCAGGGTGAGCAGGTCGTCACTGAACTCGGCCGGGGTAAGCTCCAAGATCCAGGTCTCGAAGTCCTTTTGCGGCAGTTCCCCTGCAATCAAGGAACATGCATCGCCCCACAGCCTGTTAGCGTCCGTTCTCAATCCCCTAGCGTCGGTCCTCTGCCCCATTTTTACGCAAACCCCTCCTGTCGCGGCGCCAATTTCTCAGCACCGTCGTCCGACTTCCCCCGAGACTGATGTTCCGGCCAGTTCGATGGCCGGAGTTCTGGTTAAGCTCGTTTACCCGTCGTCAGATCGGGGGTCGTTATCCGATTTTCTCCTTCAGGAACCTGTTTCGGTTTGATGCGACATATGCCGTCGCATCAGTGCGCATCGTCTACGGCCCCGTGAACACGAATGCAACAAAAAAATTTCCGCCACGTGTTTTTGCTGGCGTTTTTACACGCGCACCAAAACGCGTTCGCGCACCGCCACCGATGGTGCCTGCTTTCTCCGCGTTATCACTAGGAAAACTCCGCACCGATGTTTTGCGTTGCGCACGCGCGAACCTATCCGTTAACGACGTAAAACCCCTGCTCGAAACATCCTTGCACGAGCGCATTAGAACAACGCAAAGTATTGCGTAGAAGAACGCTGAACCTGCATCTGTTCATTAGAAACTCT
>JAYGCK010000125.1:0-6172 GCA_046583395.1 Deltaproteobacteria bacterium | reverse complement strand
GCCTGGGCCGGCAGCGCCACGAAAAGAGTCCCGACATATATGGCGACAACGGCAACGATGCCGGCCTTGGTGGCCCGCAGCATCAGCACGACGATGTCGTCGATCTCGTTGTCCGTCCGGCTGGCCAAACGGGCGAGCCGGTGGGATACAAACCCCTTCAGCCACTCCAAGCCGACGAAGGTCAGCACGGTCACTACCGCCGCCACCGCCCACAAGGTCAAGGGGTTTCCTAGGTATTCCAACTCTGACCAGCTCATATGCGCCCCGCTCTAACTGTCCCAGAGACGATATTGCCAGCCCGCGCTGCTGCGCGCCAGGTTCTCGAGCAGACGGATCAGTTCGGGCTGTTCCATGACATGGGAGGCCACCACAGGCGAGTCGCCCACGCTTATCGAGATGTTCTGGGCCGGATAGACGCGGAACATGTCCTCGTCGGTGCGGTCGTCGCCCATGGTCATGATCAGATCGCTAGCCGGGTCGAAACCACCCTCTTCGAGCAAGGCACGCACGGCGTCGCCCTTGTTGGCCCCCATGTGGCGTACCTCGACCGCCTTCTTCGAGGTCAGCACACCCAGTGGCGTCCGCTGCAACAAAGCCCCCAAGGTATCGACCAGCACCAAGGCCTGCTGGTAACCGAAGATGGGGTCGGCCATCCGGTAGTGCCAGACCATACCGAAATCCTTCTGTTCTATTCTCGAACCGGGGATACGCCGCTCGAAATCCGACATCAGGGTCAGGATGCTGGCCCGCAGTTCCCCGAAGGCAGAAGCGTCGACCAAAGGGGCGAAGGAATCGGCCGCGGCGGGCCGGTAACTGGCCCCGTGCTCGGCGACCACCGTTATATCGGCCGGCAGATACTCCTCTAAGAACCCACGGTCACGCCCGCTAATTACACAGACCTGGAAGTTGGGAATTGCGGCCATGTCGTGGAGCAGTGTTGTGATTTCGGCCGTGGGAATGGCCAGCTCGGGCTTGTCGACCACCGGCACCAGAGTGCCGTCGTAGTCCAGGTACAAGAACACCTGGCGGGCCCTTTTGGCCTTATCGGCGAGTTCGCCGGGGTCGGGCCCCTGACCCACTGTGTCCCTACCGCCGCGCCGGTTCTCGTGACGAGCATCGCCGAGCATGGCCATGAAATTGGTCGACCATGCGCGATTGTCGTAACGGGACAGTCGTTCGAACAGGCTCGCCATCATCTTGGTCTTGTCCTCGTCGCTCATTCCCACGGCGCGCTCGAGCCCTTCGACAAGGCTGTCGCGGCTCCAGGGATTGACCAGGACCGCCTCACCCATCTCGGCTGCCGAACCAGCGAACTCGCTCAGCACCAGCGCGCCCGGCTCCTCTCCTTTGGCGGCCACATACTCCTTGCACACAAGGTTTAGCCCATCGCGGATGGGCGTGACCATGGCCACATCGGCGCGCCGGTAGAGCGCCAAGAGTTCCGGCCGGGGGAGGTTACGGAACTGGTAATGGATGGGGACGTAACCGGCCGTTCCGAAGCGCCCGTTTATACTACCCACCAGTTCGTCGACCTCGGCTTTTATTTCCTGGTACTCCTCGACCTTTACTCGCGACGGGACCGAGACCTGCACCAAGGATACCCGGCCGACCCAGTCGGGATTGCGTTCCAAGGCCTGGGCAAAGGCCGCCAGCCGGGCCGGAACACCCTTGGTGTAGTCGAGACGGTCCACCCCGAGTATGACGGTACGACCGGCATAGCTCTGCATCAGCTTGGCCAGCTCGGCCTCTGTTTCCTCCGAGCGGGCCTGCGCATGCATCTGCGCCACGTCTATCCCAAGCGGAAAGGCGCCGAGCCTTATGGTGCGGCGGCCGTGAGGCAGACTGTCCATCTGCGGCTCGATCCCGAGCACACGGGCCGCAGCGTTGGAGAAGTGGCGCATGTACTCAAGGGTGTGGAAGCCGATAAGGTCGGCACCGAGCATTCCCTCTATCAGCTCGCGGCGCCACGGCATCACGCGGAAGATCTCGGCCGAGGGGAACGGCACGTGGAGGAAGAAACCGATGCCGAGGTCGCGCTTGGCCTGGCGCAAGAGCCCCGGAAGCAGCATGAGCTGGTAATCGTGCACCCACACCCGGTCACCGTCGTTGAGCTCGCCGACTATTGCATCGGCAAAGCGTTCGTTGACCTCGCGGTAGGCCGCCCAGGTATCGGCCGAGAAATGGCAGCGGTCGGGCATATAATGAAACAGCGGCCAGATAGCGCCGTTGCTGAAACCCTCGTAGTAGGACTTGTAGAGCGCGGGCGGAATGTCGACGACCTTGAGTCCCTGCTCCTCGAGCTGTCGTTCCCCGTCGGCCTCCAAGCGCGTCCGCCCGTGACCCGATGCCTCGCCCAGGCAACCCACCCACTTCGAGTTGCCCGAGCCGTGAACACCCTCGAGTCCGGCCACCAGGCCCCCCGAACTCCTGTGCAGGGTAATCCCCTTGGCCGTCACCGATGAGGTTATCGGCAAGCGGTTGGAAACGATTATGGTTCGTTGACCGGCTTCCATTGCTTAGAATATCTCGTCCCAGCGCGGGCTCAGCCGCACCGCGCAGTTGATGATGCCGAGCATGCTGTAGGTTTGCGGAAAGTTGCCCCACAGCTCGCCCGTGTCCGGGTCGATGTCCTCCGACAGAAGGCCGAAATGATTGCGCGAGGCCAGCAACCGGTCGAACATCTCGTGGGCCTCGTCCCGGCGCCCGGCCATCCACAGTGCCTCGACCATCCAGGTAGAACAGATGGTAAAGGCCGAGCGCTGCTCGCCGAAGTCGTCGGGGTGACGGTAACGGAACATGTAGCCGTTGTGCACCAGGTCGCGCTGCATGGAATCGATGGTCGAGCCGATACGCTCGTCGTCCATCGGCAGGAACCCGAGAATGGCCATCAACAGCAACGACGCATCAAGGTCGGTCGAGCCGTAGGCGGCAACAAATGAACGCGCCGGGTCCGAATAGCCCTCGGCCAACAGCTCGCGTTTCATACGGTCGGCCTCGGTGCGCCAGTGGCGAGCCTGCTCCTGGTAATCCCCGTGGACGGCAATCTTGCATGCACGGTCAACGGCGATCCAGGACATGAACTTCGAGAACACGTGGTGGTCGGTACGCCCGCGAAACTCCCAAATGCCCGCGTCCTTTTGCCCGAAGGTCCGAATGGCAGTGCCGACCAGACGCTCGACCGCGTCGTAGACCGGGGCCAGTTCCGCGCCTAAAAGACGCGCATCATAGAACAAGGGGGCCAAGGCCAGCACGACCTCGCCGTAGACGTCGTGCTGGGTATGGGTCCACGCATCGTTGCCGATACGCACCGGCCCGTTGCCACGGTAGCCGGCCAGATGGTCAAGCGTGGTCTCGGTAAGCTCGCTGCGACCGTCGACCCCGTAGACCGGTTGCAGGACAAACTCGGAATTACCGTCGGGCGGTAAAAGGTTTCGTAGGTACTCGCAAAACCGCTCGGCATCTTCGCTATGCCCCATTCGCAACTGCGTACGTACGACAAAGGCCGCATCGCGAACCCAGCAATAACGGTAATCCCAGTTGCGACCGGTACCCGCCGCCTCCGGTATGCTGGTCGTGGTCGCGGCAATGACCGCACCGGTATCTTGGAATGTATGCAACTTAAGCGTCATCGAGGCCCGCAGGACCGCGTCCTGATAATCGACCGGGACACGGGTGTTCTTGCACCAGCGCCGCCAGTAATCGTTGGTGCGGTCGAGGAACTCTTCGAGCACGTGGAAGCTGGCCTCGAAGGGCTCGTCCCAGGCCAGAACGAAGTGGAGGTCACGGGTGAGTTCGAACGGGATTCCCTGGGCGACGTTGGTGATAGAGGTGTCGGTCGTCAGCCTCATCGCATCCTGCGAGCCGGGGTCCTCGTAGGTCACATGGTTCGACCCGCGCGAGAGCCGGGGTTGGCGGAGCCCGTAATCGAAGCGGGGCTCGCAAAGCACGCGTATGCGCGGGCGCCCGGCAATCCGCCTGACGATGCGCGCCAGCATGGTCGGCTGAAAATAGCGGTCGTTGAGGTAAAAGCGCGGGGCGAAGTCTAGGACCTCAAACTCCTGACCGGCCCCCGATTGATACCAACGGGTGGACACGATGCAGGTGTTGTCGACGTAGCGGGACTCTGTCTTCCAGCCCTCGCCCACTCCTTCGATGGTCCAGTGGCCGCCGCGTTGGCTGTCGAGCAGGGAGCCGAAGACCGAAGGTGAATCGAAGCGCGGGAAACAGGCCCAGACCACGCTGCCTGTGGTATTTACCAGCGCCCCGTACTGGCAGTTGCCAATCAGGGCAAGGTCCAGGTTCGACTCTATGTTGACCTCGGACAAGGCTGTTTTCCGGTCGCTGGACCGCAGGGCTGGAGACCCGTGCCGCAAGGATAAATAGGCAGCGGCCTATAATAAGGCCAACCCTCATGGAGATAGCCGGCTACAGGGCCCGCGTGGAGCCGACCGAGATAAACGCCGCCGGCAAGCCGCCGGTAATGGTCGAGCTTTGCACTGTGGCCAGCCCCGAGGAACTGGTCGACCGCGCGGCCTTGCTAAGCGCCCGGCGGGTCCCCGAACCGCCCTACTGGACACTGGTCTGGACCGGCGCGCGTGCGCTGGCCCGTGCGCTCCTAGAGACACCGCCACCCAGCTCGGCCCGCATACTCGATCTGGGCTGCGGGCTGGGCCTTTGCGGACTGGTCGCGGCCCGGTCCGGCGCTCATACGGTCTTTGCCGACAAGATCCCCGAGTGCTTGGATTTCGTTAGTGCCAGCGCCGCCCGTGCCGGCATCGACAATTACGAAACCCGCGTGCTCGACTTTACATGCGACAGCCTCGACCGCCGCTTCGACCTCATCCTGGCCGCAGACATCGTCTACGAACCGGCCGATTACGAGCCGCTTGTCAGCTTCCTCGACCGCCACCTAAACGACAACGGCAGCATATGGCTGACCGAGACCCTGCGTGCCGATGCCAAGCTGATGTTGGCCTCCCTGGCCGCACGCGGTTTCAGCGACCAATGTGAAGCCTCCTGGGTGCTCGAAGAGGGTCGCCGCGAACGCACCTGGCTGCACCGGCTAAGGCGCCCTCAGTCTTCGTTGGACGCCAGAGGCCTGAAAACCTCGACCAGGTCGGGACCTTTGCGCAGGGTGTGACCACCGTCGACCCCGATAACCTGCCCGGTTATCCAAGAGGCATCGTCACTGAGAAGGAACGCCACCAAGCTCCCAACATCGGTGGGTTGGCCTACACGCGAGATGGGCATGAGCCGCAGATACTCCTGGCGGGCCTCATCGGTGTTGACCAGTATGCTGGCCAGTTCGGTATCGACCACTCCCGGCATCACCGCGTTCACTCGGATGCCGAACTCGCCAAGCTCGTCGGCCGCACAACGGGTGAGCATGTTCACCCCGGCCTTGGAGGCACAGTAGGCAGACATCCATTGATGGGTCAGTGCCCCGGCTATCGAGCTGATGTTGACGATGCTGCCGCCATCGCCCTGCTTCATCACCCGGGCCTCGGCACTCATGGAACGGAACACGCCGCTAAGGTTGGTATCTATGACCGCTTCAAACTCGGCCGCCGGCATGTTGGCCACGCTACCGGCCCAACCCATTCCGGCCGCGTTGACGGCCAAGTCGAGACCTCCGAACCGGGCGGCCGCAAGGTCCACGGCGGCCTCGACCGCCTCGGTGTCGGTAACATCGCAGACCTTTATCTCGGCCCGTTCCCCTAGCTCGGCCTGCGCCTTGGCCAAGACCTCCTCGCGGCGGCCGGCTATCATCACCCTTGCACCGCCCGCGGCTATTTCGCGGGCACAGGCCAGGCCTATACCGCTGCCGCCCCCGGTTACGAAGGCCCTTTTATCCTTGAACTTTAGCGCCGGCTATCTCTTAGAAAGCCGCTCAGGTGATAGTGGAAGCCCGCCCAGTAGGTATCGCCCTGGCTGTCGAGGCGTAGCCAACGTCCGCGAAAGCCGAAGTTCTTGCCGAGGTCGTAAACGAAACCGGCCCCGTAAGTCATCCAACTTCCCTCCAGGCTGTCGTCGGACTCACCGGTGAACCCGTGTCCGAGGCTGGCGGTAAGGTCGAGCTTGTCACTTGCCTCGTAGTAGTGGCTAAGACCGAGGTGCAGACCTTCGTTGCCGGGTCCGCCCAGGGCGATATAACCGAATTCGACCCCGAGGT
>JAYGCK010000108.1:0-18703 GCA_046583395.1 Deltaproteobacteria bacterium | reverse complement strand
CCGACCGGACCTTCGGTGATGTGAGCTACGAATGTCTGCCCGAGTCCGGTACCGGGATCACGGGCAGTGGACTGGCGATATCGATGACGATGACCAGTGGCACTTCGTCGTTGCCATTTGGCACGACCTGCGACGAGCCGGTCGGCTCGATGATGTGCGCCTGCGCTGTATGTTCAGGCGACACATCGGTTGCCTGTAATGACGACCAGGTCTGTAACGATCTCGCCGCGGGCGATTGCGTGAGCAGTGGAGGCGGGGCCGTTCGCTTCCCCAACCAGTGCGGGGACGGGGTGTGCGTCGACGTTGGCAACGGCAACGGTCAGTGTGGTGAGGCCGGTCCGGTAGAGAACTACTGTGACAACCTGTTGCGTGCCAATGGACGGGGGCTTCTTGCTTGCCAGGACGATGAGGATTGCGCTGCATACTCCAGCCAATGCCCCAACGGGGACTGTGGCTCTTGCACCATTGCGGAACCACGAGCCTGTTTCCTCGACCCGATCACGGCAACCGGACACGCCACGCCCGATGGCGCCGATATGGTTGCGACCTTCTGCGTACCGCCGACAGCCAGTGCTTCAGTGAACGCCGTAACCGGACTCCCGGGGGCGGCTCGCCTCAAGGTGAACTTTGACTTCGAGGGCCTGTGCGCTAACGGCGCACCCTTTGACAAGCCGGGCGGGTCCAACTGCATGTAGAAAGCCGCCCCGCGGCTTCATCACGCCACCGTTCTACTGCTATGCTCGGCCGACCATTCCCTGGTTCATTCGAATATGGGCGTAGCTTCGATCTCGATCGCCGCGTTTTTCTTCGGCTCTGTTTTGGCCGCCGGTCCCGTGCGGGCGACCGAGCCCATCCATCTGGAGACGCCGAGTGAGCGTGAGGTCGAACGCTGGCTACCCGAGGGCGGGGCCCTGGACGGCCGCGAGCTCTACGACCGCTTTCTAAAGAATCGCCGACGCCTGCGCACCGCCTATCAACGGGGCCGGATAGTCTCGAGCGACCCCGGCGGCAATCCCCAGGAGGTGCGCTTCTGGATGCACTGGAAGGACTACCGGGATGCGGCTGACGACGCCGTCAACGGGCTCTACTCGAAGGCCTTGGTCAAACTCTCCGGACCCCACGAGGTGCGCCACAGCGGCTACCTATACGTCCATCGCTCCGACCGTAGCGACGACCAGTTCATGTACTCTCCCAACCGCGGCCGTACCGCACGCGTGAGGGTGCACGGCCAGAGCGTGGCCGGGACCGATTTTACCTTTGATGATTTCCTCCTGACCCTCGATGACATCGAGGCCGCCGATTACCGGCGCTTTCCCGACGAGGAACTAGGCGGTGTGCCGGTCTACGTGGTCGAGGCGGTGATGAGGCCGTCGAGCGAATCGAGATACACGCGTAGCATCAGCTATCTCGAGCAGGAGCACTATGTTCCGCTGCGTACCCGTTATTGGGACGAGGTCGGAGTTGAATCGAAACTGCAGGTCTCGCCGCATTCGGCCGTCCGCGAGTTTGACGGGGTGTGGCTGGCGACCGTATCGACCATGACCGACCTGCTCGAGGACACCGACTCAACGATGCACATCGACCTATTGGTCCCCAACCCTGGTTTGGCCGACGACGTGTTCTCGTTTACAGCCCTGGAGGCCAAGCCCTAGACCTTGGCCTTGGTCAGGATGGCCGGAAGCAGGGTAAGGTCGGCCGCCAGACAGACCAACATCACCGCGGCCGACAGGCCTCCAAACTCGCGTATGGTCGCAAAGCCCGACAGCGTCAGCACCAGGAAGCCCGCGACCAGCATCATCGATGTGGCCACTATCGGCCGTCCGATACGCCGGGTGCACAGAGCGGCCGCCTCATGCGGGGCCCACCCCTCGGCCCGGTGCTGCCGGTAGGCGACCAAGAAATGGGCGGTGTCGTCAATGGCAATCCCGAGGGCGGCACAACCAATCAGGCTGGTCGGCAACGATAGCGTGGCCGCGCCGGCCCCGAGAAGGCCGAAGAACATCACTACTGGTATCAGGTTGGGGACCATTGCCAGGGCCCCGACCTTGGCCGAGCCGAAGAAGCGCCAGATTAGGATGAATATCGCGATCGCGGCCAGGCCTACCGCCCGGGCCTGACTGTCGGCGATGATGTCGGCGCCGTGATTTACCAGCAGTGTGTTGCCGGTAAGTTCTGCGCGGACGCCGTCGGGGAGGGGCGCCTCGGCGAGCAGTCCCTCTATCTTGCGTTCGAGGTCGCCAACCGCGGCCGACCCGCTGACCGCCGTCCTTATGACCAGGTTCGCGCGGCTGTGGTTGGAATTGGCCAGCTGTCGCAACTCGGCCTTGGGGATGACGAACATCAGGTCGGCGACCTCGCCGCGTGTATCGGGGATGCGTTCGGCGGCCGGGTCGTCGTCCTCGAAAGCGCGGTTCAATGGCTCGATGAGGTCCAGGGCTGATACCGTGCTGGCGACTTCCGGAAGCGCATCGACGGCCGCTTGTATACGGGCGATGGCCTGGAGATTGACCGGTTCGCGAAAGGCGCCCTCGTGGCCGCCGTCAAAGCTGAGGTATAGCGGCACCGAACCGCCCATGGCCGTGTTTACCGCCGCGAAGTCACGACGGACCGTAGAATCACGGTCGAAGAACCCAAGGTAGTCGGTATCGACGACTATGGCCGGTATCGAGATGACGGCGGCCAATGCGGCTGCGGTCCAGACCGTAAGAGTGGCTCCCGGCCTTTTTGTGGATAGCCGGGCCAGGCCGCTAAGTACCTGTTCTATATAGGGATTTTGCACCGGCGCTCTATGTTCCCGAGTGCCTACGGACAACAGCGACGGGATGCCGGCCAGGCTGATCATCGTTACCGAGACAATGCCGAGGACCGTGAAGGCGCCCAGTTCGTCGATGGCCGGGACCGGCGAGGTCAGTAGTGCGCCGAAACCGATAACGGTCGTGGTGGCGGCGATGCCGACCGGGGTGCGGCAGTATTCGAGACAGCGTAGCGCGCTTCCTCGTCCTCCGTCGCGGGCTGCGGCGAACTCCTCGAAGCGAGCCAGTACGTGGACGCCGTAGACGCTTCCCACGCATATAAGCATCGGACCGAGGACGACGGTTATGAGGTTCAGTGGCCGGCCCAGCCAGGCCAGAACGGCGTAGACCCACAGGGTGGCCAGAACGCTTGCTCCTACCGGCAATACCGTTGCCAAGACAGAGCGTGACAGCAGCCACGCCACCACCGCCCCTACGGCTATGGCCAGAGGTATGAGCCGGGCAAGATCGTGGACCATCACTGCGTGGGTGTGGGCCTTGATGTGCTGGCGGCCGGTGAGGTGGAAGCTCACGCCGGGGGCCTGTTCGGCCTCGACGATGGCTGTCACACGTTCGTCCAAACGTTGACGGACAAAATCGCCGTCGCTCATTCTGCGGAACGAGACGTTAATCGCGGCCGTACGTCCGTCGGTCGATACCAGGGTCCTTGGGTATATGCGGTCGGACAGCGCCTGCTGCCTCAGCGCCGCCAGTTCCCGAGGGTCGCTTGGCACCTCGTCGATGAGGTCGATGAGTTCGACCAGGTCCTCTTCGGGCAGGTAGCGGTAGGTCACGGTGTTGGCCAGGCTTTTGGCCGAGCGCACTCCCGGAACGCGGCGTATGGCGTCCCCTATGCGCCGCAACCGTGACAGGTCCTCGTGGTTGAACACGTCGCCGGTGGCGGTGGTCATGGCGACCACGAACAGGTCGTCCTCGCCGAAGTTGGCCACGGCCTCGTTGTACACCCCGATGTCCGGGTCGCGGCTGTCGAGCAGTGGCCCTTCGGACGGGTCCAGTGTCATGTTGAGCCCGAGCGGTCCGGTCTCGACCAACACAGTAAGGGCGGCTACGGTGAGGGCGGCGATGGTGGCCAGCACCGCCATGCGCCCGCGCAAGAGCAGCTCGGGGGCCAGCGTGGCGACGGTCAGCGGGACAAGGAGGGCCAGGGCCGCCGCTGCCGCGATGGCGATGTCTGGGACCGAGGACACGCTGGCCTATATATCCGTCGGCGTGGCCACCGGTGCCAGCGGTACGGCCGGGTTTTGACCGGGACCCCGCACTGGGGTTACACAGAAGTTCCATGATCACGCTGCCCAACGTAGTGAGGATATTCCCCTTGGCCGAGGTCGTGCTGTTTCCCGACACCTTGCTGCCGCTCCACATATTCGAGCCCCGTTATCGCGAGCTGCTTGCCGATGCCCTTGACGGCGACCGGACCATCGCAATGGTATTGGTAAAGGGCGGCGCCCAGGCGGTGGCCGAAGAGGACAACCCCGAGCTTTATCCGGTCGGGTGCGCCGGCCGGGTGGTTGAGAACAAGCTGCTCGAGGATGGCCGTTCGATGATAGTGCTCCGGGGCGGTGTGAAGTTTCGGATAAAGAACGAACTTGACGATGACAGGCCCTACCGCAATGCCGAGGCCCAGGCTCTGTACGAGGCACCGGCGCCGGTAGAGTCCTTGCGCCTGTGGCGCGACGAGCTCGAACGGATGATGACCGAATACGCCGCGGTCAGCTCCGGCTCGTCCGAAGAGGTCGGGGCGGTGTTCGAGCAACTCGAGCTTGGCAGCTTGGTCAACTATCTGTCGGCCTCGATGCCCTTCGGCATTCTTGAAAAACAGAGCCTGCTCGAATGCGCCACACCCGAGGCGCGATACGCGCGGCTGTGCCAGCTGATTGCCTATAAGACCGCCGAGGCGCGTCTGGGTCTGGGCGCAGACCGGGGCACCGACTCATGAGACCCCCACGCGCTGTGGTTCTGGCTCTGGTTTTTGCCCTGGCCCTCCCCGTGGCCGTGGTGCTGCTCGGCGACCGTGCGGCTCCATTATGCCCGGGCTGCAACGTGGTGGTGATATCGCTCGACACCTTGAGGGCCGACCGTACCGGGGTCTACACGGCAGGGTTGCCGACCACGCCCGCTCTCGAGCGCATGGCTTCCGTTTCGGTGGTGTTCGAACGGGCAATCAGCCAGTCGGCCTGGACCCGTCCGGCCCACGCCTCGATGTTCACCGGGCTTTACCCCTCCGAGCACGGAATCGTGGCGATGTCCGAGCGCAGGCGCTTGCACCCGGAACTGCCCACATTGGCCTCGGCGCTCGGCAGGGCTGGTTACAGGAGAGCGGCCTTCACCGGCGGCGCCAACATGGCCGCGGAGTTCGGTTTTGACAGTGGCTTTGAGGTCTACCGCAGTGACGGCCGCCGGCTCGAGGACAATCTCGGTAGCGCGCTCGCATGGATATCGGCGGCCGACGAGCGGCCGTTCTTCCTGTTCCTGCATGGCTTTGACCCGCACCGTCCTTACCGTTCCGAACCCGCCGACCGTCGAGCCTTGGGGCTGCCGGGACAAAGGACCAGGGGGCTCAAGCAGGCCTGCCAGAGCGGGCGTGCCCCCGACAACCTCGACCGCCACTTGGCCGAATACGATGCAGCGGTTCACCGCGGAGACCGTTCCTTGGGCCGTTTTCTGGCCGGTCTTGACGAATTGGGCCACGGTTCCGATACCGTCGTTGTGTTTACCTCCGACCACGGCGAGGAGTTCTTCGAGCATGGCCGCTGCTTTCACATCCGCACCCTCTACCGCGAGGTCGTAGAGGTTCCGCTTGTCATACGAGTGCCCGGGCTCGAGCCGCGGCGTGTCCCGGCCCCGGTGCCGGCCTCGGTGGCTGTGGCCCCTACGGTTCTTGGCGTGGTCGGTGCGCCGCGCCACGGGGTGGCCGGCCCCAGTCTGGTCGATGCCCTTATGGGAAAGGGATGGGACGGCCGGTTTGTGGTAAGCGAAACCTCCAGCCGCTGGGCCAAGGGCCGCGACAGCGGCCATGTGCGCGCTGCCACCCGTGCCGATGACAAGATAGTTCGTTGGCTCTCGGCCCAGCGCAGCGAGTACTTCGACCTCAGCACCGACCGCGCCGAGAACCGTGCGCTCGAACCCGGACGCCGGGGAAGGGCGCTCGAAAGCGCGCTCGACGCTTGGGTCGAGCAGCACGGCCCGCGGCTGGAGGCACCGGCCCACGGACCTTTGCCCGACCGGCTCGCACGAAAACTGAGAGCCCTCGGCTACGTGGACTGAACCCTTGCGCTGGTTGCTGCTGCTGGTCACCCTAGTGGCGGCCTATCGTTTACGGGCAACCCCGCTGGCAGCGGCCGCCGTGACCCTTGCCGGTGTCCAGGGTGCCCACGCGCTGTTGGTCGTGGTCGCGGGCCGGACAGGACGCCGGCCCGGGACCTTGATGACCGCAAGCGGCCATCTTGTGGCCGCGCTTGGCCTGTTCTTTTTGTTCGTTTCGTTTGCGCTGTAACCTCGCCGGGTGCCGAAGACAGCTCAGATTCGGGCGGCCATCTACGACCTAGACGGAGTGTTGCTCGATACCGAACCGCTCTACACCCGTGTCACCCAAGAGATTGTCGCCGAGTACGGCAAGGTCTTCGACTGGTCGGTCAAGCGCCACATGATAGGCCGCCCCTCGCTCGAGGCCGCCGGCTATTTGGTCGATGCGCTCTCTTTGCCGATGAGCCCTGCCGACTATCTCGACAGACGTCGCGACCGGCTAGCCGAGCTCTTCCGCGATACCCCGGCGGTGGAGGGTGCGCGTGATTTCACCGCTCGCCTGGCCGCTCGTGGGCTCGGGCAGGCCATAGCTACGAGCAGCGAACTGGAACTGTATGACATCAAGGCCGCCGGTCACAGGGACTGGTTCGAGGTCTTCGGTGCCGTTGTGACCGGCGACCATTCGGAGGTTGCACGTGGCAAGCCCGCCCCCGACATTTTCCTTGTGGCCGCTCGTGAACTCGGGGCCGACCCCGGGCACTGTGTCGTCTTCGAGGATTCACCGGCAGGGGTCGAGGCCGCCCGTGCCGCCGGTATGCGGGTGGTCGCTCTTCCCGACCCCGCGATGCCGCGTGCGCCCTACGGAACTGCCGACCTCGTGGTCGATGGTTTTGGCGATATCGAGCTGGAGCGTTTGGGTCTGTAGGCCTCAGCCGACCACGTCGTCGGAAACAAGAGCCTGTATCTGCTCCTGGTCGAGGCCCAGTTCACCGAGGACCTCGCTGTTGTGCTGACCCGCCAGTGCGGCCTCGGGCAGGGCCCGTCCCGGGGTCCGCGACAGCCGCGGCGCCGGTCCCGGCGCAAAGCTCTCGCCCGCCGACGGCACGAAGGTGCCGCGCGCCTTGTTGTGCTTGTGAAGGCCGGCCTCGTCGAGACCGAGGACCGGGGCCACACAGGCGTCGGTGCCGTCGAATATCTCGCACCACTGATCCCGCGTCTTGGCAAGGAATACCTCGGTGAAGCGCTCACGAAGCTGCGGCCATCCACTACGGTTCATTTGGGCCGGAAGTTCTTCGGCCGCCAGGCCGAGCCCCTCGGTCAGTGCGGCGTAGAATTGCGGCTCGAGCGCTCCGACAGCGAGGAAGCCGCCGTCTGCGGTCTCGTAGACATCGTAGAACGGCGCGCCGCTGTCGAGCAGGTTGTCGCCGCGCTCGTTCTCCCACACACCGCCCTGGCGCATACCGAAGATGAAGCTGGCAAGGTTGGCCGCTCCATCGACCATCGCCGAATCGATGACCTGGCCCTTGCCCGACCGCTCTCGTTCGAACAGGGCCAGTACTATTCCCAACGCGCATAACATGCCGCCACCGGCGAAGTCGCCCAGCAGGTTGAGGGGAGGTAGCGGCCGCTGGCCGCGGCGCCCTATCGCTGACAGCACGCCCGACAGCGCGATGTAATCGATGTCGTGGCCGGCCATACCGGCGTAGGGGCCGTCCTGGCCCCAACCGGTCAGTCTTGCGTAAACAAGACGCGGGTTGCGCGCCAGGGTCTCGGCCGGCCCCAGCCCCAAGCGTTCCATGACCCCGGGACGGAAAGGTTCGAGCAGGACGTCGGCCCCCTCGATCAGCTCGAGCAGTATCTCGAGGCCGCGCGCGGTCTTTATATCGAGACCTATGGAGCGTTTCCCCCGGCTGAGGCAGTCTCGGGCCGGGTTGAAACGGGTTTCACCCCCCTGTGCGGCACCGCCTGGGCGGTCAATTCTGAGCACAGATGCACCGAAATCGGCCAGTATCATGCCCGCATAAGGGGCTGGGGCCAGGCCGGCCATTTCTATGACGCGGACGCCTTCTAGTGGAGTTTCAGTAGTCATTTTGAGGGTTTGCCTGGCTATAGTCTCAAGCCCCCGCAGTCAAAGGCCCAGGATAGGTCGTTCTACCCCCCATATAGGGGGTGTAAGTAACGGTTTTTTCAGGGGATTCAGCCTAAAGTCGTAGTTGACACCTCTTTGGGCCGGAGCGCATACTCCTCAGGTCGGGGCAGGTTTGCCTGAGACCTCGTGTAAAAGCGGACACGGCCGCTTTTTGCGGGGGGTTTACGTATGCGCTTAGCGATAGGGACACTTTCGTTCACGCTACTTTTATCGGGGCTCCCGATTGTGCCCTCGGCCGTGCCCTCGGCCGTGGCCGGGACCCCACCTTCGGCCGAACAGACCTGCCGTCGCGCGCTCATGCGGGTGTCGCGAAGTTACCTGGCCCGCAACCTCAGGGCCCGCCAGAAGTGCCTCGCAAAAGTTCGCCGTGATAATTCCTCGGTCGCCGTCGATTGTATCGATGGCCTCGGTGACGCCGACACCGAAAAAGCGATCGGCAACATACGCGAACGTCTCGACGCCACCATCCTCCGCAAGTGCCGCAGCGTTGACCTTATCCACCTCAGCTACCCAGGGCCTTGCGATGTGCTCAAGATTGGCCGTTGCCATGTGCCCCAGTGCAACGATAACAACGAAGAGTGTCGTTTGGACGAGGACGGCGAGTCGGACGACTGTAACTCCGCGGCTACCTGTATCCAACGCGACACCTATGCCGGTTGTACCAGCCACGACGATTGCCGGGACGAGGCCGGCTTCTGCCGGGATACCACCGCCACTTGTGTCGGCGGGCCCTTGGATGGACTCGACTGTGCGACCGACGAGGAATGCCAAAGCACCGCGACTTGTGTGCAGACTCCGCGTCCTTTCGATTTTACGAGTCTGAGCCACTGCTTCGAGAACCTGCTCGAGAGCAAGACCCAGTTCTTGCTGGACAACGAATACCCCGCGCTGCCGGTTTCCGGCTCGGGCTCGGGCAACGGCGGCAAGAAGAAGAGTTGCGTGCAGCGCGCCGCCACGGCTTCCTCCCGTATGATGCTCCGCGAACTGCGCACCCGACAGGGATGCCTTGAGCAGCAGGGCAGAGGAACGGCCACCGGGTCGGCCGACTGGCTTTGCCGCGAGGACGTGGTGCCGTACGGGCTCGGCACCCAGAACAGCCGTGCCGATTCGGTCATCGTCAACGCCTATGTGCGGCTGTTGCTGCTTATCCCTTCGGTCTGTAGCGAGGACGACCTGGCCGCCGAGGACTACAGTTGCTACGACCCCACCGGCGGGACGCTTGACCCGTATGACCTGCGCCAGTGCCTGTTCGACAGTCACCGCTCGGTCAACAAGGACATACTGCGCATAGCCTTCCCCGACATGCCGGTGTGCGGAAACGGCGAGGTCGAAGAGCCTCTCGAGGTCTGCGACGACCCCGACCGTTCGAACAACGATATGTGCCCCAACGACCCGACCGCGGGCGGCAGCTGTCTCGAGGCCACCTGCGGTGACGGTTTTCTCTGTAACGCCGCTTCCTGCACCACAGGTCCGACCGGCGGCAAGGAACAGTGCGACAACGGGACGGACAACAGCGATACCGCTCCCGACGTCTGCCGGCTGGATTGCTCGCAGGCCGGTTGTGGTGACGGGGTGGCCGACAGTGACGAGGGCTGTGACGACGGCAACACCGATAACACCGACGCCTGCACCAACGAATGCCTGGATGCGGTCTGCGGTGATGGTTGGGTGCAGGCCGGCGAGGCCTGTGACGGTAACGGTGCCGGGGCCGGGGGTGAGACTGCCGACTGTAACAGCGGGTGCACGCTCGCCGTGGCCAGTGCAAAGGCCGATGTCGGTGTGACCGGCACCGGCATATGGAACTCGATAACGATCGACTGGGACCTTTCCTCGGTCGGCAAGGCGGAGGCGGCCGGTCTGGCCGAAGACGCCGACGGCAACCCAGTGTGTGCCGTGTCGACCGAACTGGCAGCCGAGGGCTGCCTATTGAGCCTGGGGGATTATGCGAGGGGAGCGAGTCTCATAGCCACCGTGAACGGCTGTGATATCGAACTTTCCGAGGATGCCCCCGTCGTTCTGTTCGTCTGCCTCACCATCGCGGATGCCAGCGGTGCCGGTCCCGGCACCGAGGTCACGCCGGCCGGTGCAGGTTGTTCGACCAGTGACGATAACGGCTGTGCCGGTGATGTCATCTTCGCTCAGACGGAGATGTCGGAACCGGATTCCTGTGGTGACGGCACCGTCAACTACACGCGAGACGAAGCATGCGACGATGGCAACCTCTCCGACAATGATGTTTGCCTGACCAGTTGCGTAGCCGCGACCTGCGGCGATGGTTTCGTGTGTAGTGGCGGTGCCTGCTCCACGGGTGATACGGGTGGCCCGGAAAGCTGCGATGACGGCAACGGTGAGGACGCCGACAGCTGCAAGACCGATTGCCGTTGGGCGGTCTGCGGCGACGGTGTCACCTGCCTTGGGGAGACTTGCGAAACTTCGGCAGGACTGGCCTCGGAGGAGGAATGCGACGACGCCAACGCCGACAATACCGACGATTGCACCGACAGCTGCGCGGCTGCTGCTTGCGGTGACGGCTGGGTGCAGCTGGGCGAAGAGTGTGATGGCGACGGCACGGGTACGCCGGGCGGCAACGACGAGTGCACTCCTGCCTGTTTACTCCGCAATGAGTGTCCGGGGTCGGGCCAGCTTACACTGCTCGCCGGTGCCGGTGTTTCCTGCACCAGCGATGACGATTGTCTGGCTCATTACGGCGAGGGGTACCCCGGTACCTGCGACCCGGAGCTGGCGCGCTGTAGGACCAAGACCGTTTTGTCCACCGGCCAGACCGGTATCGCCCATGGTGCCGACATCACCGACAACATTTCGTTTATGGGCAAGCTCAACTGTGAATCGCGGACCTTGCCCTGCGGTGTTTGCACGATCGAGGGGATATTGGCCGATAACCCGCCGCCAGGTGAACTGGGTAGTCGTCACTGCCGTTGTGCAGCCGATAACCGGCAGCTTTGCAATGTGCCGATCGGGTCGGACCCGGATAGCTGCGGCGCTTACGAAGATGACACTTGTAACTGCTATCTCGGGCCGCCGCTTTCGATCTCGGCGGGCAATACGCCGGCCTGCGTGTTGAGCCGTCTCGCCGTGGACAGCACCGGTACCGCCAACGTCGATGTGGGCGCCGGCGCCGTCGAGGCCCATCTCCGGTCGGTACCGTATCTTGGCGAAGGGCTTACCGAACCCTGTCCCTATTGCGTCGGCGATGAGGTCCTGGCCGACGGTATCCGGGACGGGGTCTGCGCGTGGGGGGCCAACGAGGGCCAGAGCTGTGACGGTTGGGGACGGAACGCCTCCTTCCCGGCCCGGGTGGTGATGCGGGAGTACCCAGCCTGGACTGTTTGCCCGCGCCGGGTAAGAACGTCGGCGGGGCTGGCCTGCAGATCGACCTCATACAGCAGACCGGGCGTGTCGAGCTCGAATCTTCTCTCGAGTGCGGCTTCCCGTACAGCATGACGACCGACAAGAAGTGCCCTTGCCGGCAGTGTACCGGCGATACGACGGTGCCGTGCAGCAGTGAGGCCGATTGTGCCGATGCCGGGGGCACTTGCTCGTCGCTGGGCAGCGGGATGAACAAGGGACCCAACGAGTGCAACGACGGTTTCTCCTGTGTGCCGGCCGAAGAAGGGAGCAACGTGGGGATGTGCGCGACCGGCCCGGATAGCAGGTTCTGCGACGCTATATTGCGAGCGGACGGATCAGGTTTCATCGGCTGTCAGACCGACGCCGATTGTGCCGAGAGCACCATCGGCGTGGATGCGGGCACTTGTATCATGACGACACGGCGGGCCTGCCACATGGATACGATCGTGGCCGAAGGCGCGCCATCGACCGGGACGCCACTGGGTGCGGCGATATTCTGCATACCGCCGACGGGTAATGCGGGAATCAACGGAGTTGCGGGTCTGCCCGGCGCCGGCAGGATATTGAACCAGTCGAGTTCGAAGTTGTTCTGCGCCAACGACCCAACCCAGCGTTGGTACGCGGGCATCGGCGGCTGCGAGTAGGCGCCTACTCGGCCTTTTCGAAGATACGCAGGAACTCGCCCTTGGGGCTGAGCAGCAGCTTGGTGCGGCCGGGCAGGGTGACCTTGTAGGCCTCCAGCGTTCGCATGAATTCGTAGAAGTCGGGGTCGCGTCCGTAGGCCTTGGCGTAGATGTTCGTGGCCTGGCCGTCGGCGTCGCCGCGAATGATTGCGGCCTCGCGCTTTGCCTCGGCCAGTATGATTTCGCGGTCCTTCTCGGCCTTCGAACGTATCTTGCGGGACTGTTCCTCGCCCTCGGCCCTGAACTTCTTGGCCGCGCGTTCGCGCTCGGTGCGCATGCGGCTAAAGACGTTCTGTTCGTTCTTTGCGGGCAGGTCGGTACGTTTTATCCTCACGTCGACCACGCGCACGCCGTAAGCCTCCGCCCTTTCGTCGGAAGACTTGGTCACGCCACGCATGAGCGCATCCCGGTCACCCGAAACAACGTCGCGGAGCGTGGAACGTCCGATGGCCTCGCGCAGGTTCGAATAGATTATGTCGTCGAGCCGCGACTGGGCGCCGCTCAGCGTACCCACGGTCTGGTAGAACTTGAGCGGGTCGATGATACGCCAGCGCGAGTAGTTATCGACGACCAGCTGTTGCTTGTCCTGGGTGATGAGTTCTTTGGAAGCGGCGTCGTACTCGAGCAGGCGCTTTTCGAAGAACATCACGTTCTGGACCAGCGGTGTCTTGAAATAGAGGCCCGGCTCGGTGATCGTCTTGACCGGCTTGCCGAACTGCAGGACCACGGCCTGCTGCCATTCAGTTACCTGGAAGCACGCCAGACCGTAGCCGACGCCGGTCAGCGCGATGAGCGCTATCAGCAGGCCCGCCAGGCGGTTCACTGGGCCTTACCCCCACTGGTCTGGCCGCCCATACCGCCGAGCGGCAGAACCGGCAAAAGACCGTCGGCGATGCCGGAGTCGACTATGACCTTGTCCATTTCGGGGAGCACGGCTTCCATGGTCTCTAGATACATGCGCGTGCGGGTCACGACCGGTGCTTTGGCGTAGGCCTCATGTACCAACTCGAAACGCTGGGCCTCGCCCTCGGCGATTTTGACACGCGCTGCGGCGTAACCTTGCGACTGGTTGACGAGTTGGGCTGCGGTGCCTCGGGCCTTGGGCAGGATATCGTTGGAAAAGCCCTCGGCCTCGTTAATCATCCGTTCGCGGTCCTGCTCGGCGTTGATGACGTCCTTGAACGCGTCCTGGACGGGACCCGGGGGTGCGACGTCCTGGAGTTTGACGGTGGACACATGGAGGCCGGACTCATAGCTGTCGAGTATTTTCTGGAGCAGGGCCTCGGTCCGGGTCTGTATATCGAGCCGTCCCTCGGTGAGCGCCGCATCTATGCTGCTACGACCGATGATCTCGCGCATGGCCGACTCGGCCGAATCGCGCAAGGTCTCGGCCGGGTCGCGTACGTTGAACAGGAAGGCCACCGGGTCCTTGATGCGATACTGGACGATAAAGTTGAGTTCGACGATGTTGCCGTCCTGGGTGAGCATCCGTGCCTCTTCCACCACCGTGCGGTAGCGCGCGGGTGGCCCGACATCGAGTGTCCGAAAACCGATTTCCTCTTTGTGGACAACGGTGACAGGCGGCTTGAGGACCCGTTCGATCGGCCAGGGTAGGTGCCAGTGAAGGCCCGGGGTGGTGGTGTGTACGACGCGACCGAAGCGAAGAACAACGCCGACTTCGGTCGGGTTGATCTGATAGAGCCCGGTCGCGAGCCACAGTGCCAAGGCGAGAAAGAGGCCGATCAACAGGCCTCCGGGTAGATTTTCGGGCAATCCGCCGCGTAGGCGGTTGAAAATATCCTTGATAATCTCCTCGGGGTTGGGGGGGAGGGGATGAGAGGAGCCGTTGCCTCCGAATCGATCCGACATTGTGCGCAGCGCTACCAGCAGACCCGCTGCCTGTCAACCTGACACGGCCCCACGCGCCGGGTGCGCTAGTGTATCTGCGGCGAGCCTGCGGTTATCGAGGCGTGCTCACCGCCGATTGGGATGACGAAGACAACGCGCGTTCCCCCTTTGGAGGGGCGCTCGGCCCAGATGGCACCGCCGTGGTAGTTGACGACCTCGCGGCAGATGGCCAGTCCCAGGCCGGTCCCCCCGATGGGGCGGTCGCTCCCTTCCTCGTGTCTGACCTGGTGAAAACGGTCGAAGACCGTGTCGAGCTCTTCTTCGGGGATACCGGGGCCGCTATCGGTTATTTGCACGCGGATGACGCGGCCTCCTGAATGAGTGGTCTCGTCGGCGGTCAGTTCTATGCGCCCTCCCGAAGGCGTGTACTTGACCGCGTTGTCCATGAGGTTGGTGACCACCTGAATGATCCGGTCGCTGTCGCCGTTGATTGCCGGAAGCGAGAGGTCGGTTTTGGCGGTGAGCTTTATGTCGTTCTCGATGGCCAACGGCCTAAAGGTTTGGGCCACGTGGTCGATGAGCTTGGCCGGGTTTGTGATCGGCTCAAGCTCCCAATCGATGCGGCCGGCCTCAATCTTGGCCAGGTCGAGAAGGTCGTCGATGAGCCTGGCAAGGCGTTCGGTCTCGGCGGTGATAACTCCGCTGAACTTCTTCTCGGTGCGCCCGTCGGCATCTCCGTAGCGGTGGATAATCTTGGCCGCTGCGGCGATGGCCGCCAAAGGGCTGCGCAACTCGTGTGATACGTTGTTGAGGAACTCGGTCTTCAGACGGTCGTATTCGGTGAGCCGTTCGTTGGTGTCTTGAAGCTCGGCGGTGCGTTCTTGGACCTTGCGTTCGAGGTTCTTGGAGTGGTCCTCGAGCTCGGTCCGGAGCTTCTGCTCTTCCTTGGTTGCATCCTCGGCATCCTGTTTGGCCACGACCAGTTCGTCCACATAGGACTTGATGGCGCTGCGCATACGTTCGAACTGTCGGGCAAGGTGGCCTAGTTCGTCACGCGAGGTGATTTGGAGGATGGGCTGGTCAAGGTTGCCCTGTGCTATGGCCTCGGTCTCGCGGGCCAGGTCGCCAATGGGCCGGAGCAGCCGGCGGTTGAGATACAGCGAACCGACCACGCCGAGCAGGGCGGTGGCGAAGCCCGCGGCAAGCGCGACCAGCACCCCGCGCGTGGCCAGTGTACTGCCCCTGGCGAAAGCGGCGCTTTGCCGCGATTCGATTCTGGTAAGGTCGAAGGCTAGGACCAGGTCTCCCCACAGCTCACCGGCTACATGGATGGAATGGCTAATCTCGACATGGCTGGCGCCACGGGCTCCCTTGCGGAACACCGGCCGTCCCCGCGAGGGGATGTAGGGGGCGGGCTGGCCGACCATCGTAGGCTCGGTGTGTACGAGTATGCTGCCGGCCGCGTTGGCGACGTAGGCGTGGTCGAGCTCGTCGTTGCTGTTGGCCAGTGAGCCGAGGCTTTCTCCGACGAAGGTAAGGTTGTATCCCGCTATGGCAGTTTCCATGCTGGCCGCCATGCTCTCGGCCAATAGGCTGCCACGGTCGACCATGCTTTTGCGCAGTGCGGTGCTGGTGTGCCCAATCTCGACTGCGAGCAGCCGGGACTGCCAATAAGTGGTAATCGATACGACTAGCGCTACGCAGACGACCGTGGTCGCGGCCCCCGCGACCACGAGCTTGAGATGCAGGCCCGTTGCCGGGCGTCTTGACGAGCTAGCCACCGTGTCTGCCTACCTAATCCGGTACATCCTTGCACAGCCTAGAAGTCGTGGGCAAGCCGGGTTGTCCAGCCCCTTGTGACCGGGCTGAGCATGGGCCTGACCAGCTCGGAATAGAATTCTTCGTGCGAACGCTCGAGCAAGTTCTGGCCCACCAAGCTTACCGTGGTGCCGCCGGCCGGCTGGTCTCGAGGGCCGGGCCTCCGTTGTCCGGAATGAGCCGGATACCGTCGTAGCCGAACAGGGCTAGTATGGTTCGTCCGCTCGTGGTCGTGCCGAGTCCCGTGAAAAGCTTGCGAGCTTCCTCTCGCATTTCCGGGGTGGCCCATTCGGTGGCGTAGTAGCGCGGGAAGGGGATGTCGCGCGTGTAAGTCAGCGTTATCAGTCCCTGGGTTATGGCCGGGTTGACGGCCAGAAGTTTCTTGTACTCGGTCTCGGTGACGAGCGCCGCATCGACCTGCCCGAAGCAGAGCGCCAGTAGTGCATCAATGTCCTTTGGGACCGCAATGATGCCGACACGCCCGTTCGACAGCGGCAGGCCGGGCAGCATCTTTTGCAGACCGGCCGTACCCTTGCCCGGGACGGTGGCTGCCAGCGAACGGCCGGCGAGCGCGGGAAGGCCGGTGATGTCGCTCTTTGCCATCAGGGCCTTGCGGTAGGAGCTGCGGCCTTCGAGAACGGGCGTGGAAAGAGCGGTCAGCTTTGTCGGAAAATCGGGGTCCTCGGCCGCCCAGACCGGTAGCTGGAGGAAGGGGGGATGGCGTGTCTCAATCTCGCGCAGCAGGTCCTCATGTCTGTCGAAGGCCTGAAAGCGGAGGTCGAGGCCCTCTTCGGCAATATACAGCCTCAGTGCCGTTGCGACGACGTTGATGTTGCTCGGCCGCCAGTCCGGGCTGAAGAAGAACATCTCGCGCAGCAAAGGGCTCTCGGGAGCCTCGGCGAGGGTGGCCTGTTGGGCGCCGGCTGGACCGCCACCCAGCAAGAGGAGCGAGAAGGCAAAGAGTATAACGCGCCGCGCCAACATGGCTTGTGCAGCCGGTGGCGGTTTGCACCATGCTCCGTCGGCTATTACAAGGCGCCGCCATGCTGGCGGTGGCCGACGAGGGACTTCACGACTGGCCGCGCGAGGCGGGCAGCACCTGGAAAGAGAACTATTACTGGAACCTGGCCGACCGTGAGGCGGGCCTGTGGGGCTTCGCTCACATCTCCTTGGTAAGGACGGCCGGCGTGGCCATATTCTCGACGGCCTATATGGCCGACGGCCGTGCCCGCTTCCACCGCAACCAGGTCGAGATAGGCGATGGCGAGGTCACGCTCGATGATGGGACCCTGGCCGTCGAGGTGGTCGAGCCCTTCGAGCACCATCGTCTGCGCGTGGCCGCTGAGGGTCTGAGCCTGGAGCTGGACTACCACGCTCGCTTTGAGGCCTTTAGTTACTCGGGGCGAGGCATAGCCGCCAACCGGACCGATATCCCCCACCTCAGACAACGCCGCTACGAACAGGGGATGACGGTGACCGGGACCTGCGGCTTGGGAAGCGGGAGCGACGCGCGCCGTATCGACATCGACTGCTTGGGCCACCGTGACCATTCCTGGGGGCGGCGCGAGGAGAGCAAGATCGACGGTTGGAACTGGGCCGCGGTGCAACTGGCCGACAAGACCATCAATATTACGCGTTCCTTCAGTGGCGATGCCTACAATGTGAACGGCTTTATATCCTCGGCCGAAGGCAACGTCGGGGTCTGCGAGGTCGATTTTGAGACGCTCGCGGCCGAAGAGGAGAGCGGTGCTCCGATTTCCACCCGTTATCGTTTTCGTGATGACCTTGGGCGTAACTGGACGCTGGTGTCCAAGCGTTTCTCCGACCTATTCGCTTCCGTCGATACAGCGCGCCGGCGCCCGTCAACGATTATCTATGAGAACTTCGCCGATTATCGTCTCGAAGAGACCGGTGAGACCGGTTGGGGCATAGACGAGTACCAGAGGCGACAAGGAAACAAATGAACTACCAAGAGATTGCCTATGACATGAGCGACCGGGTGGCCACCATCACCTTCAACCGCCCCGACCGGCTAAACGCGTTGACGCTTCGGACCACGGCCGAACTGCGCGAGGCCGTGCTGGCGGCCGAGGCCGATGCGGAGGTCCGGGTGATCGTCATCACCGGGGCCGGGCGCGGTTTCTCGGCCGGCGCCGACATCTCTTCGCTCGGCGAGCTGGCCGGCGGTAAGTCCCACCGTCTTGCCGAAGAGGCCGAGGATTACGGACGTTCGGCCAGCGAGCGCGACCTGGCCGCGCGCGAGGGCACACGTGAGGACTTCCGGCGAGAGCACAGCTTCTTGCCAGGCATCAGCAAACCGGTGGTCGCCGGTGTCAACGGAGCCGCGGCCGGACTGGGCATGGTAATAGCTCTCTATGCAGATATGAGGATTGCCTCCGAGCGTGCCAGCTTCACCACCGCCTTTGCCCAGCGCGGGTTGATAGCCGAGTACGGTATAGCGTGGATACTTCCACGCCTTGTCGGGCTCGGCCAGGCCATCGATCTGACCTTCAGCGGTCGTATCGTGGGTGCCGAAGAGGCGCTCAGGATGGGGCTGGTAAGCCGGGTCGTACCCCACGAGGGGTTTGGTGCCGAGTTGCACGGCATTGCAGCCGACCTTGCGCTCCGCTCGTCGCCGCGTTCTCTTAGGGTGATGAAGCGCCAGCTATACGATGCCCAGTTCGAATCGCTGGCCGAGTCCTACGACACCCCGGTGGCCGAGATGCTGGAAAGCTTCGGGTCGGAGGATTTTGGCGAGGGCGTGGCGCATTGGCAGGAAA